>NZ_BBMY01000114.1 GCF_000759775.1 Escherichia albertii NBRC 107761 = DSM 17582 | reverse complement strand
CCTCTTCCCTCGATAAATGGCAAAGCACAGAGTATTGATGACACTCTGTGCTTCACGTTTACCCTCTCACCTTCACGGCTTTATGCCAGCGCAAACCAAACACATTAATGTACAGTCCGGCCATAATTAGTAGCGCCCCCAAAAATTGCAGTACGCTTAAGTGCTCATCTAACAATACGGCAGCGCTTGCCAGCCCCACCACCGGCACTAATAATGATAACGGCGCAACACGCCAGGTTTCATAACGTCCGAGCAATGTTCCCCAGATCCCATAACCGACAATTGTCGCGACAAATGCCAGATACATCAGCGAAAAAATGGTTGTCATGTCGATAGTAACCAGACTGTGAATTATTTTCCCGGAACCATCAAGAAGCAGCGATGCAACGAAGAACGGAACAATCGGAATTAATGCGCTCCACACCACCAGCGACATGACCGCCGGACGTGACGAGTGCGACATGATCTTTTTATTGAAGATGTTGCCACACGCCCAGCTAAACGCCGCCGCCAGGGTCAACATAAAACCGAGCATTGCCACATGCTGACCATTCAGACTGTCTTCAATCAACACCAGCACGCCAAAAATCGCTAATGCAATCCCCGCCAGTTGTTTGCCTTGCAACCGTTCACCGAAAGTAAATGCGCCGATGACGATGGTGAAGAACGCCTGCGCCTGTAATACCAGTGATGCCAGCCCTGCCGGCATACCGTAGTTCAGGGCGCAAAAGAGAAAGGCAAACTGCCCAAAACTGATAGTAAGGCCGTATCCCAACAGCAGATTAAGCGGCACTTTAGGTCGCGCTACAAAAAAAATTGCCGGGAAAGCCACCAACAGAAAGCGTAAACCGGCCAGCATCAACGGCGGCATATTGTGAAGCCCCACTTTGATGACCACAAAATTGAGTCCCCATACCACCACGACTAATAGCGCCAACAACCCATCTTTTCGCGACATTCTACGGCCTCTGAATGTTGATCTTTTGTCAGTACTCAACTTAACGGAATTTACTTTTCTTTAACAGTTGATTTGTTAATAACCGCCTGCGACGGAATTAATCGCCAAATAAGTCGCTATACTTCGGATTTTTGCCATGCTATTTCTTTACATCTCTAAAGCAAAACATTGCGAAACGCACTGCCGGATAGCCCAATGAACTTATCCTTGAGACGCTCCACCTGCGCCCTCCTCATTTCGTCGTTGTTATTAACCATCGGGCGCGGCGCCACACTGCCGTTTATGACCATCTATTTGAGCCGCCAGTACGGTCTGAGTGTCGATCTGATTGGTTATGCAATGACGATTGCACTCACTATTGGCGTCGTTTTTAGCCTTGGCTTTGGCATCCTGGCGGATAAGTTCGACAAAAAACGCTATATGGTGCTGGCAATTGTTGCCTTCGGCAGCGGTTTTATTGCTATTCCTTTAGTACATAATGTCTCGCTGGTGGTGCTGCTTTTTGCCCTGATTAACTGCGCTTATTCCGTTTTTGCGACCGTACTGAAGGCCTGGTTTGCCGATAATCTTTCATCCACCAGTAAAACGAAGATCTTTTCGATCAACTACACCATGCTGAATATTGGCTGGACTATCGGCCCACCACTCGGCACATTGCTGGTTATGCAGAGTATCAATTTGCCCTTTTGGCTGGCAGCCATCTGTTCCGCTTTTCCCGTGCTTTTCATCCAAATTTGGGTTAAACGCAGTGAGAAAATAATCGCCGCCGGGACGAATAGTGTCTGGTCGCCAAAGGTTTTGTTACAGGATAAAGCCCTGTTGTGGTTCACCTGCTCCGCCTTTCTGGCTTCTTTCGTAGGCGGGGTTTTTGCATCGTGTATTTCCCAATATGTGATGGTGATTGCCGACGGCGATTTTGCCGAAAAGGTGGTTGCGGTTGTTCTTCCGGTAAATGCTGCGATGGTAGTTACGCTACAATATTCTGTGGGCCGCCGCATTAATCCGGCCAACATCCGCATATTGATGACCGTTGGCACACTCTGTTTTGTTGTCGGTCTGGCTGGTTTTGCCTTCTCAGGCAACAGCCTGCTACTTTGGGGAATATCTGCTGCAATATTTACGGTTGGTGAAATCATTTATGCCCCTGGCGAATATATGCTGATTGACCATATTGCGCCGCCCGGCATGAAAGCCAGCTATTTTTCTGCTCAATCATTAGGCTGGTTGGGCGCCGCCGTTAACCCATTGGTAAGCGGCGTGGTGCTCACCACTCTGCCATCATCTTCTCTGTTTGCCATCTTGGCGTTGGCGATCATTGCCGCATGGTTGCTGATGTTAAAAGGCATTCGCACCAGCCTCTGGAGACAACCCGTTCTTTGTTAACGGACGTGCCGTGCCACGCGGGCACGGCTGTTTTTCTGCAGCAAAGACGGTGTTTTTCACCCACATTTTTATTATCTCTTTCGCAATATTGGAAAAACTGCCGTTCTCCGTCCAATTATCCTCTGATTCATTCTTTGTTTAGGTTACCTCTGCTAATATCTTTCTCATTGAGAGATATTAAGGTAAGCGAGGAAACACACCACACCATAAACAAACGGAGGTATATCATGCTGGGTAATATGAATATTTTTATGGCCGTACTGGGAATTATTTTATTTTCTGGTTTTCTGGCCGCGTATTTCAGCCATAAATGGGATAACTAATGAACGGAGATAATCCCTCAACTAATCGGCCCCTTGTTGCAGTTATGCACAAGGGGCCTGATTTTTATGACGGCGAAAAAAAACCGCCAGTAAACTGGCGGTAAATGCTTGCATGGATAGATTTGTGTTTTGCTTTTACGCTAACAGACAATTTCTTGCACTGATAACGCACTGTCGACACAGTAACATCACTTTTCTCAATAGATGTTAAACAGCGCAAAACTAGCTGTTAAACGCGTGAAATAACATCCTGTTTGTTGATAAACATGCAACGATTCCTGCCGGTCTGTTTACCTTCGTACATTGCTCTGTCTGCCCGTCCAATAACCACATCCAGTGGCTCTTCAGGAAATGCGCGACTCACACCCGCAGTCACTGTTATATTTATATGCCCACCAGGATGCGCTATCGCATGGTTATCGACTAACTGACAAATACGAACCCCGGCGTGACACGCTTCATCATCATTTTGCGCTTTGATGATAATAATAAACTCTTCACCGCCATAGCGATAAACTGTTTCGTAATCACGCGTCCAGTTGGCCAGAGACGTCGCCAGTGTACGTAATACCACATCACCTGTTAAATGCCCGTAGGTATCATTCACCAATTTAAAACGGTCTATATCCAGAAGCATTAAATAGAGACTCAGCGGTTCGGCATTACTCAATTGATAATCAAAGGATTCATCAAGAACCCGACGGCCAGGCAATCCTGTCAGAATATCCATATTACTGCGGATGGTCAGAAGATAAATTTTGTAATCTGTCAATGTCGCCGTAAAAGAAAGCAACCCTTCCTGAAATTTTGCAAAATGAGCTTCCTGCCAGCGATTTTCGATAATAGCCAACATTAATTCCCGACCACAGTCATGCATATGTTGGTGGGCAGAATTCATTAACCGAACGTAAGGTAATTCATCATTATCGAGTGGCCCCAGGTGCTCAATCCACTGACCAAATTGACACAACCCATGAGAATGGTTATCCGTAATTTCTGGTTTACTGGCATCTCTTGCGACGACGCTGTGAAACATATTCACCAGCCACTGGTAATGGGCATCGATAGCTTTATTAAGATCTAACAAGATGGCATCGATTTCCGTTGTCTTCTTGATCATTGCCACTCCTTTTTCACCGTTCCTTGTGTGCGCTATTCTAACGAAAGAAAAGAAAACTTATGTCAATATTTTCATAGATACACCTTTAATGGCGCACTCAAAAGTTAACACCGTGATTTAAAACAAATCTGGTAGAAAAAAAGTGATTAATTCTCACCTTATTGGCAAGGTGCGATCTTTTCATGCCATGTTAGAGGGTAAATACAGGCCGCATTCTTTCTGGCAAATTTGTGTGCCAGCAAGCGTTCCTGCTGACACACAATATCCAATTTAACCGTTCAGCCCGCGATGTTGCAGCATCGGCGTAATATGGGGGGCTTTACCGCGCCAGTGGCGATACAAGCGTTCTAAATCTTCGCTATTGCCTCTGGAGAGGATAGCTTCACGAAAACGTTGCCCATTCTCACGCGTTAAACCGCCCTGCTCGACAAACCATTGATAACCATCGTCTGCCAACATTTGCGTCCACAAATAAGCGTAATAACCTGCCGCATATCCGCCGCCAAAAATGTGAGCGAAATAACTGCTGCGATAACGTGGCGGTACCGCGGGAAGCTCCATATTTTCTGCTACCAGCGCTCGTCGTTCAAAATCATCCACATCCTGCATGGCTTCATTTTCCTGCAAACAGTGCCAACGCATATCGAGAAGTGCGGCGCTTAATAGCTCGCTCATCTCATAGCCTTTATTGAACAGGCTGGCATTGCGCATTTTCTGTTGCAACTCTTCTGGCATGGCTTTCCCTGTCTGATAATGACGGGCATAGCGAGCAAAAACCTGCGGATGCATTGCCCAGTGTTCGTTGATTTGCGAAGGGAATTCAACAAAATCACGTGGCGTGTTAGTCCCCGAAAGCGTGGCATAACGCTGGCAGGCAAACAGGCCATGCAGAGTATGACCAAATTCATGGAATAAAGTAATAACATCATCCCACAGTAATAAAGCGGGTTCACCGACGGCTGGTTTCTGATAATTGCAGACGTTGTAAATCACCGGTCGCATTTCATTGAGCGTGGATTGCTCAACAAAATTGCCCATCCACGCGCCACCGCTTTTTGAATCACGGGCGAAGAAATCACCATAAAATAGCGCCAGCCCCACGCCATTATGATCAAAAATTTCCCACACGCGTACATCGGGATGATAGACAGGAATATCAAAACGTTCGACAAACTTGATGCCAAAAAGCTGATTAGCGGTCCAGAATACACCTTCATTCAACACCGTGTTTAATTCGAAATAAGGTTTGATCTGGGCTTCATCGAGATCGAATCTCTCGCGTCGTACCTGTTCAGCATAGAATGCCCAATCCCAGGGCTGAGCGCGAAATTCACCTTGTTGCTGATCGATAATCGCCTGAATTGATGCCAGTTCATCGTCCGCCCGTTTACGCGCCGCCGGAACAATTTCACGCATAAAATTGAGTGCCGCTTCTGGCGTTTTTGCCATCTGGTCGGCAATTTTCCACGCAGCATAATGGGGGAAACCAAGTAATTTCGCCTGTTGCGCCCGAATTTCCACCAGCCGTTGAATAATAGCGCGGGTATCATTGGCGTCATTCTTTTCAGCCCGCGTCCAGCCTGCAGTAAACAGTTTTTCACGCGTCTGACGATCGCGTAGTTCGGCAAGGATCGGTTGTTGTGTGGTATTCAACAACGGGATGAGCCATTTGTTATCCAGGCCTTTCTCGCGCGCCGCCTCTGCCGCCAGCGCAATATCTTGCTCGCTCATTCCCGCCAGTTGTTGAACATTATCAACCACCAGACCGCCGGATTTGTTCGCAGCTAATAGCCGCTGATTAAACTGGCTGGTTAGCGTCGCCGCTTCGGTATTCAGTACTTTTAATTTTGCTTTATCGGCTTCATCCAGTCTGGCTCCGGCAAGGACAAAACGTTGATGAATAACGTCAACCAGACGGACAGATTCACTATCAAGACCTGACGTTTCACGCCGCTGCCAGACAGCGTCAACCCGAGCAAATAATTCGCCATTGAGGTAGATGTCATTAGCCAGTTCTGCCAGTTCCGCCGAGAACTGTTCGTCGAGACGCTGTAATTCATCATTGGTATGCGCCGAAGTCATGGCAAAGAAGACGCTGGTAACACGAGTGAGTAATTCCCCGCTCTTTTCGAGAGCCAGGATTGTGTTATTAAAATCTGGCGTCTGTGGATTTAAAGCTATCTCCTCTATCTCAATCCGCTTTTGCCGCATCCCTTCGTCGAATGCCGGGCGATAGTGGTTATTCTCAATCAGATCAAAATGGGGAGCCATATATGGCAGAGTGCTCTGCGCAAGGAAAGGATTCGTCGTTGACATTTTCTACTCCTGAAAACGAGGTGTTTCATAGCGTAGGCTTCCTGATAACAGAGTGCAATCTTGCAACCAGTATTACCCGCAGGCAAACATCACGTGCTATGTTAGTTACACACAAAAAGCGTTGAGGAACAGTGAGATGATCGTTTTAGTAACGGGAGCAACAGCAGGTTTTGGTGAATGCATTACTCGTCGTTTTATTCAACAGGGCCATAAAGTTATTGCCACAGGCCGCCGTCATGAACGGTTGCTGGAATTAAAAGATGAGCTGGGAGATAACCTTTATATTGCACAGCTTGATGTCCGTAACCGCGCCGCCATTGAAGAGATGCTGACATCGCTCCCTGTCGAGTGGCGTAATATTGATATTCTGGTAAACAATGCCGGCCTGGCGTTGGGTATGGAACCTGCGCATAAAGCAAGTGTTGACGACTGGGAAACCATGATCGATACCAACAATAAAGGCCTGGTATATATGACGCGTGCCGTGCTACCGGGTATGGTTGAGCGTAATCGTGGTCATATTATTAACATTGGTTCCACTGCGGGTAGCTGGCCATATGCCGGCGGCAACGTCTATGGCGCGACAAAGGCATTTGTTCGTCAATTCAGTCTGAACCTGCGTACTGACCTGCACGGCACCGCTGTTCGTGTTACCGACATTGAACCGGGTCTGGTTGGCGGCACCGAATTCTCAAATGTTCGCTTTAAAGGCGATGACGATAAAGCAGAAAAGACTTACCAAAACACCGTTGCACTGACGGCTGAAGATGTTACCGAAGCAGTCTGGTGGGTAGCTACCCTGCCTGCGCATGTCAACATTAACACGCTGGAGATGATGCCAGTAACGCAAACCTACGCCGGACTGAATGTCCATCGGCATTAATTTTTATACCCGGCTTAATCGCCGGGTTATTGCTTGTGACAAAAAAGTGGTAGACTCATGCAGTTAACCCACTCATAAGCAAGAACGCATGACCGTCGAAACGCAACTAAACCCCACACAGCCTGTCAATCAGCAAATTTATCGTATTCTTCGCCGTGACATTGTGCATTGTCTGATTGCACCAGGTACGCCGTTGTCGGAAAAAGACGTCTCTGTTCGTTTCAATGTGTCGCGCCAGCCGGTTCGTGAAGCCTTCATTAAACTGGCTGAAAACGGTCTGATTCAAATTCGTCCGCAGCGTGGCAGCTACGTCAATAAAATCTCTATGGCCCAGGTACGCAACGGCAGCTTTATCCGCCAGGCCATTGAGTGTGCAGTAGCCCGCCGGGCGGCAACCATGATTACCGAAAGCCAGTGCTATCAACTGGAGCAAAATCTTCACCAGCAGCGTATTGCTATTGAACGCAAGCAACTGGATGATTTTTTTGAACTTGATGATAACTTTCATCAAATTCTGACCCAGATCGCCGATTGTCCGCTCGCCTGGGACACGATTGAAAACCTGAAGGCGACCGTTGATCGGGTGCGCTATATGAGTTTCGACCACGTTTCGCCGCCAGAAATGCTGCTACGCCAACACATGGATATTTTTGCTGCACTGCAAAAACACGATGGCGATGCGGTAGAGAAAGCAATGACATTGCACTTGCAGGAGATCAGCGAGTCAGTACTACAGATCCGTCAGGAAAATAGCGACTGGTTCAGCGAAGAGTAATTTATTTCCTCTCATCCCATTCGGGGTGAGAGCCCATCCCCTTCTTCTGGTTCATGCAAGCATCAAAAAAGATGTGAACTTGATCATAAACAAAAAATAATTCACTCGACAGGAGTATTTATATTGCGCCCGTTACGTGGGCTTCGACTGTAAATCAGAAAGGAGAAAACACCTATGACGACCTACGATCGTAACCGTAACGCAATCACCACTGGCAGCCGTGTTATGGTTAGCGGCACCGGTCACACTGGCAAGATCCTGTCGATTGATACCGAAGGTCTGACCGCAGAGCAAATTCGCCGCGGTAAAACCGTTGTTGTTGAAGGTTGCGAAGAAAAACTCGCTCCTCTGGACTTGATTCGTCTCGGCATGAACTAATCGTGTGAATGCCGCCGAAGGCGGCATTGCTTTTTTTACTTCACAGAATATTTCGCCACCGTCGCTTTTGCCCCATCGGCTAATAAAGTCAGGTACGCTTCCGTCACTTTATCAATAAATAAAACATTGTCTGGCAAATCGTTGCCAAATATCGCCTCAATTGCCATCAATGCCTGTACGCGAGCTTCTCCTTCCTCACTGTTTTGTACAGCCTTTTGAATCACGGGTAATAACGGGTCGCTGATCTCAATCGAATTGCCCTGCTCATCTACGCCACCGACATAACGCATCCAGCCAGCGACACCTAACGCCAGCAGATCAAACGCGCTGCCATGCGCTAAATGCCAGCGTACAGAATCCAGCATACGCTGCGGCAGTTTCTGGCTGCCATCCATCGCTATCTGCCAGGTCCGGTGACGTAACGCCGGGTTGCTGTAGCGTGCAATTAATCGATTAGCATAATCTTGCAAATCCACGCCCTGTACCTTCAACGTTGGCGCCTGCTCCTGCAACATCAAGGCATGTGCCGCGTGACGATAACTTTCATCTTCCATGCAATCGTTAATGTGTTGATAACCGGCCAGATATCCCAGATAAGCCAGGAATGAATGGCTGCCGTTGAGCATACGTAGTTTCATCTCTTCATAAGGCAGCACATCTCTAACCAGTTCGGCGCCTGCTTTTTCCCATTCAGGGCGTCCGGCGACAAAACTATCTTCAATGACCCACTGACGAAAAGGTTCACAAGCCACGCCCGCCGGATCGCGTACGCCAGTAAGTTGTTCAAGTTTATCCAGCGTTTCTGCCGTTACTGCAGGCACAATACGATCTACCATCGTTGACGGAAACGTCACATTTTCTTCAATCCATTGTGCCAGTTTTTCATCAATAGCACGCGCATAAGACGTGACAACGTCACGCATAACATGACCATTTTCTGGCATGTTATCGCATGACATCACGCTAAACGCGGGTAATCCGGCGGCTTTACGGCGCGCCAGCGCCTCAACAATGACACCTACCGCGGTTTTTGGCTGGTGGGGATTTTGCAGATCGGCGGCCACCATCGGATGCTCTAACATTAATTGTCCCGTCGCCGGAGAGTGGAAATACCCTTTTTCGGTAATTGTCAGAGAAACGATGGCAATTTGCGGTTCGCACATGGCGAGCAACACGGCTTCTAAACCATCCATTTGCACATGCAGGGCTTTTTTCACGACGCCAACGACACGAGCGGTTCAGGCATCTGCAGACATCTCCGCAACAGTATAGAGATTATCTTGCTGATTTAGATCAGCGATTTGCTGTTCGCCACCAATTAAGTTGACCTCATAATACCCCCAATCACTAAAATGTTCAGCGGCAAGAATATCGGCATAAACACCCTGATGTGCGCGGTGAAATGCGCCAAAACCTAAATGAACAATTCGCGGTATCAGATTATTGCGATCATAGACAGGGAGTGTAGCTTTTGCTGATAACAAATTATTTCCCATAATTCCATATCCTAATTATCAATAATGCTCTTGAACAGATACAATTCTGTTTTATGTATTTAACAATAAAATACTTGCACTCTTCATGAAAAAAACGTCAAGGTGACATCTGCCACCTTGAATAGTTTACATTAATGTTTTGCCCATTCTTGATATTCTGATTTTAATTTTTGTGGTGCTGTTTCTGGCATCAGAATCAAACCACCAATAGAAATAACGCCAAGAACAATTACATAAACAGCCATACCATAATAATGGCCACCGGTAACCTGAAGGATTTTCACTGCAACCAATCCCAATACTCCGCTACCTATTAATGAACCTAATTGCCATATTAAAGCAATGCCGCTACAGCGAATATGGGTTGGGAATAATTCAGGAAAAAATGATGCCTGTGGCGCATAACACATGCTATGACCAAAACTAATGACAATAATCATTACCAACTGTGTTAGCCAGAAGTTATCTTGATTGATTGCCAAAAAGAAAGGAATAATCATGATAACTTGTAATAAAGCCCCCATAATATAAACAGGTTTACGACCAATCTTGTCACAAAACGCCCCCATTAAAGGAATTGCGAATACTTCTATAATGACAGCGACAATCATCGTCTCCATTAAAATATTAGCATCCAGATTGTTAGCTTTCCCATAAGCTAATACAATTACAGTAAACATCGCGAATGTACAAGCTTCAATCAGTTTTGCGCAAACACCTTTTGCTACAATTCCTGGATAATCACGTACAACTTCAATTAGAGGGCGAGACTCCTCTGCTTTTGTTTCCCTAATTTGGGCAAATACAGGGGATTCATCAATTTTTAAACGAATAAACAAACCTACGATTACAAGTAACAGACTCAACAAAAATGGAATACGCCAGCCATAGTCCATCATCGCTTCAGGAGTTAACGTAGCATTGAGTATTGCGAATAATGCCATTGGGAGTAGAAAGCCGACAGGAGCGCCAATCTGAACCCAACTGGCAAAAAAACCACGGCGTTTGGGTTCAGCATATTCAGCAGTCATTAACACAGCACCAGCCTGTTCGCCTCCAACCCCAAAACCTTGTAAGACTCGTATAAATATTAATAATGCTGGAGCCCATATACCGATCTCTTCATAAGTTGGTAGTAACCCAATACAAAAAGTACCTAATCCAACAATTAAGATCGTTATAACTAACGCTTTTTTCCTTCCGACTTTGTCACCTATATGCCCGAATACAATCCCCCCCAGTGGTCGAGCCAGAAAACCAACAGCATATGTGGCAAACGCAGCTAGTGTGCTAATTAAAGGATCATCACTAGGGAAAAATAAATGACCAAAAAATAATACTGCCGCTGTACCGTAAGCAAAAAAATCGTAATATTCAGCAGCAGTACCGATCGCTGAAGCCGACGCAACACGCCGAACGACGGATGTATTCTTGATTTCATTTTTTATATCGACGGAACTAACCATAAAAATCTACCTTTGTAGGATTGAGGAATAATCAACATCCATGTTGTTTGTTTTTAACCTTACCAGTTCCACAGCGTGCCATCTTCCAGACGTGCGACTGGTAGATAGGCAGGTTCGTAGGGATATTTCGCCGCCAGCTTTTCATCAAACTCGATGCCAAGGCCCGGTTTGTCACCTGGATGCATATAGCCGTTATCAAAGGTCCAGTTATGTGGGAACACTTCGAGCATTTGTTCGGAGTACCCCATATATTCCTGGACGCCGAAATTTGGCACCCATAAATCAAAGTGCAGTGCTGCCGCCATGCAAACAGGAGACAAATCAGAAGGACCGTGCGAGCCAGTGCGCACCTGATACAGTGATGCAAAATCAGCAATCCGACGCATACCAGTGATCCCCCCCGCATGGGTCAGCGTTGTTCGGATATAATCGATGAGCTGTTCTTCAATTAATTGCTTACAGTCCCAGATGCTGTTAAAGACCTCGCCCACAGCAATTGGCGTGACAGTATGCTGACGGATGAGACGGAAGCATTCCTGGTTTTCCGCAGGCGTAGGATCTTCCATCCAGAACATGCGGTAGTCTTCAATACTTTTACCAAAGCGAGCGGCTTCAATAGGCGTTAAGCGATGGTGCATGTCGTGGAGCAAATGCTCATCAAAACCAAATTTGTTACGTACTGCGTCGAACAATTTCGGCATGAAATCGAGATATTTTTCCGTCGACCACAACTGTTCTTCCGGCCACTGCCCTTTGGTTGCGGGTTCATAAGCCAGCCCTTTGCCTTTGGACATACCGTAGGTGGTTTTCATGCCAGGAATGCCGCACTGTACGCGGATGGCTTTGAATCCCAGTTCCTGATGGCGAGCATAGTCATCCAGTGCCTCCTCGATGGAGTGCCCCGTGGTGTGGCAATAAACCATAACGCCTTCACGGGAAGCCCCTCCCAGTAACTGGTAAAGCGGCATGTTGGCCACTTTGGCTTTAATGTCCCACAGCGCCATATCCACTGCCGAAATGGCCGACATAGTGACAGGACCACGACGCCAGTACGCGCCTTTATAGAAAAATTGCCAGATATCTTCGATACGATGCGCATCTCGGCCAATGAGCTGCGGGCAAAGGTGATCCTGCAAATAAGAGGCAACGGAAAGCTCGCGCCCGTTCAGGGTGGCATCTCCAAGCCCTGTGATACCGTCCTCGGTGGTGATTTTTAAGGTAACGAAATTGCGTCCCGGACAGGTAACAAAAACTTCAGCCCTTACGATCTTCATATTTGATTCCTTGCATCGCTTGTCGTGATGCATAAAATCTACGCAACTGGGCTACTACCATACAAGTATAAAAATCGTAAAAAGCCATCGTGATCACAAAAAAAGGCGCATATTTGCACCGTGAATAATTGACAGAGGAGTAAAGTTAAGGTGTTTTAGTTCATTAAAATCAACGTATCTTATTGATTTAATATCTTTATGCACGCCACCAGCCAGCGACAATAATCAACATACCACAAAGCGCAATTATGGCTCCCGTCCAGTCGTACAGACTCAGTTTCACCCCATCCACAATTCGCAGCCATAAAAGCGCCGTGCAGACGTAAACACCGCCATAAGCAGCATAAACCCGCCCACTCGCCGCCGGATGCAAAGTCAGCAACCAGACAAAAAGCGCCAGAGAGAGCCCCGCCGGTACCAGCAACCAGATACTGGCGTTCCTTTTCAGCCATAGCCATGGCAAAAAACAGCCAATAATTTCACACAGGGCAGTCGCGAAAAACAGTAACGTTGTTTTAATCATCTTTGTCACTCATTGACATCATGTATAGTTATAGGACGGCATAATATCATCAATATATACATTTCCCTGGTTCGTTTGGCGTTCGCAGTGGATCGTGTAAAATCAGCCCAAACCATTCATGTAAGGAATAAATCATGAATAACACTCTTCGCAAACAACTCTGCCTGCTGGCCTTGCTGCTGCCCGGCGCTCTGGCACTGAGCGCAACAACCTATGCAGAAACCAACAAACTGGTGATTGAGTCTGGTGATAGTGCGCAAAGCCGCCAGCATGCGGCTATGGAAAAAGAGCAATGGAATGACACGCGCAATCTGCGCCAGAAAGTGAACAAACGCACTGAAAAAGAGTGGGATAAAGCCGACGCCGCATTTGATAACCGCGATAAATGCGAACAAAGCACCAACATCAATGCCTACTGGGAACCGAATACTTTGCGCTGTCTGGATCGTCGTACCGGACACGTTATCACCCCCTAACTTGTTATTAAGATAAGGAATGTAAGGACACGTTATGATTAACGCCCACAGTGTTAAGCTACGTCCGCTGGAGCGTGAAGATTTGCGCTATGTGCATCAACTCGACAATAACGCCAGCGTAATGCGTTACTGGTTTGAGGAACCTTATGAAGCCTTCGTTGAACTCTCTGATCTGTATGACAAACACATACACGATCAGAGTGAACGCCGCTTCGTCGTGGAATGCGACGGCGAAAAAGCGGGCCTGGTAGAATTAGTTGAAATTAACCATGTCCACCGCCGTGCGGAATTTCAGATAATTATCTCCCCGGAATACCAGGGTCAAGGTCTGGCCACCCGCGCCGCAAAATTAGCAATGGACTATGGCTTTACCGTACTTAATCTTTATAAGCTTTATCTTATCGTCGATAAAGAGAATGAAAAAGCAATCCACATTTATCGTAAGCTTGGTTTTACGGTCGAAGGTGAACTGATGCATGAATTCTTTATTAACGGTCAATACCGCAATGCCATTCGCATGTGCATTTTCCAGCATCAATATCTGGCAGAGCATAAAGCTCCAGGTCAGAATTTACTGAAGCCAACAGCACAATAGCATTAATAATAATCGATAGTATTTTTGATGGTATAAACTCGTTCGATGGCGGGTTTTACTCCCTCATCAACAATGACCAGATGGCAGTCCACTGGATTAGCGTGGCTGTCATATTCACAAGTTTGTTTGATATTGCCAACCTGTTGATGATTCAACAAAGTAATTGCTGTGTAATCAAGTTTCTTTATCGGATCGTCTGAAGGAGTTGCTGTTACCGATAGTTTTTTATCGTTGCTTTCTGTCGTTTTTCCCAGTGGATATCCCTGTGCATCATAACGATACTCCACCTTCATCTCTTTACTGCTGGCTTTAACCACAAAGCCATTATCATCCGTTTCCCAACTGACGCCCGCGGAGGGTAATTCAGCTAGCTGACATTTACCTTGTAAACGAACTCTTTTCTCCAGCGTTTGCGCATCCCGGTAATAATTAGCATCCAGCACCAGAGCGACTACTGTATTATTTTCCAGATCCAGTAATTCGAGAGAATCGAAGCAGCCTTCTTCCGATAAAGTCCCTGAAACACGCTTCGCCACTTCTCCTTGCTCATTCATTAGTGTCTGGGTGAAATCTTTCACTGGGCCACGCAACGGATCGAAGTCAAATTCATTAGAGAAGCTGGCCATTTCTGGCGTAAAAGAGAGCGTTACCTCCGGGCGGTCACATCCTGTAAGTATTATCGCAAGCAAACATGGCAGTAATTTGTCATTCACGTCAGTCACCTGATTGTAGAGATGATTCTCAATCATAGTAGCAAATACAGTACTTTACACATGAAATGCTATGCTTTAATGAGTAATCTTCCCGTAAGGAGCCAATGATGAAAACTTCTGCTTGTTGTGCCGTGCTTCTGCTTGCCCTCGCCTCACCCGCGGTGCTTGCCGCGCCGGAATCGTGTGAGCGCATAAAAAGCGATATTGCGCAGCGTATTATCAATAACGGCGTGCCGGAAAGTAATTTCACCTTAAGCATTGTGCCGAATGATCAGGTTGATCAACCGGATTCCCAGGTTGTCGGACATTGCGCCAACGATACGCATAAAATTCTCTATACCCGTACCACCAGCGGTAACGTCTCTGCACCTACTCAGGCTACCCAGGACGGCGCATCTGCCGAACCGCAGTAAACATTTACGTGGCATATCTTATCAGGCCCGCAGCTCGCAACGATCCTGTAGGCCTGATAAGTCGTTTACACCACACCTGGCAACTTGCATCTCATCCGACGAATACCTCTTTAGCACTCACACCTTTCTATTGATATGGATTAATAAGCGTTAACCCAATATGGGTAGACTGCATCCATAGTTAGCGCGCTAAATATTCAATATATAATCATTTATATAACGACAGATATCAGGGAGTGAGTTATGTCCAAAAATGAAAGTCAGGTGGGCATTAGCCGCAGAACATTAGTTAAATCAACGGCTATCGGTTCACTGGCACTCGCGGCTGGCGGGTTTTCATTGCCTTTTACGATGCGTAACGCGGCGGCGGCAGTGCAACAAGCCAGTGAGAAAGTGGTCTGGGGCGCCTGTTCCGTCAACTGTGGTAGCCGTTGCCCCTTACGACTTCATGTCAAAGATAATGAAGTCATTTGGGTGGAAACGGATAACACCGGCAAGGATGAGTATGGCAACCATCAGGTACGGGCCTGTTTGCGTGGTCGCTCAATTCGCCGGCGTATTAATCATCCCGACCGTTTGAATTACCCAATGAAACGCGTAGGCAAACGCGGTGAAGGAAAATTCGAACGAATTAGCTGGGATGAAGCGCTGGACACCATCGTCAATAGCCTGAAAAAAACCGTCGAACAGTATGGCAACGAAGCGATATATCTTAATTACAGTACAGGGGTTATTGGCGGAAATATCACACGTTCTTCACCCTATGCATCAATAATCGGTCGTCTGATGAATTGTTATGGCGGCTACCTTAGCCATTATGGCTCCTACAGTACGGCCCAGATATCTGCCGCGATGCCATACACTTATGGCTCTAATGACGGTAACAGCATCTCAGATATTGAGAACAGTAAGCTGGTGGTGATGTTTGGTAATAACCCAGCCGAAACAAGAATGAGCGGCGGCGGCATCACTTATCTTCTCGAAAAAGCGCGTGAAAAATCGAATGCCAAAATGGTGGTGATCGATCCACGCTATACCGACACCGCAGCCGGACGGGAAGATAAATGGCTCCCTATCCGTCCTGGCACTGATGCAGCGCTGGTGGCTGGCATCGCCTGGGTTTTAATTACGGAAAATCTCGTTGATCAGCCATTTCTCGATAAATACTGCATCGGTTATGACGAAAAAACTTTACCGGCGGATGCCCCGCGCAATGGCCATTACAAGGCCTATATTCTTGGCGAGGGAGACGATAAAACAGCCAAAACCCCTGAATGGGCAGCCAAAATTACGGGGATCCCGGAAGCTCGCATCATAAAACTCGCCCGCGAAATTGGCACCACCAAACCTGCCTACATTACTCAGGGATGGGGGCCGCAACGCCAGGCTAATGGCGAACTCACTTCCCGCGCAATTGCCATGCTACCCATCCTTACGGGCAATGTTGGAATTAATGGCGGTAATAGCGGCGCACGCGAAACATCATGGGCTATTACGTTTGAATTGATGCCGGTTCTCGAAAAGCCAGTTAAAACACAAATTTCCGTTTTTACCTGGACTGATGCAATTGTTCGCGGGCCTGAAATGACGGCTTTACGCGACGGCGTTCGCGGCAAAGATAAGCTGGATGTTCCTATCAAATTTATCTGGAATTATGCCGGTAACACGTTGGTTAATCAGCATTCTGATATCAATAAGACTCACGACATCCTGCAAGATGAATCGAAGTGCGAAATGATTGTCGTCATAGAGAATTTGGTG
>NZ_BBMY01000115.1 GCF_000759775.1 Escherichia albertii NBRC 107761 = DSM 17582 | reverse complement strand
CCAGCATTAAAGAACAACAGGATACATTTCTCTTCACCGAATTTAACCCTACACAAACCAAATACTTTATTTTAAATAACGGTTCTGTCGGATTAGCAGGACGGATTATATCTATAGAACCTGCAGATAATGGTAGCGTCATCCATATAGCGTTAGTCAATTTATTAAGCGTTCCTGTATCAAACATGGGTTTTTATGCCACGTGGGGCGGAGAAAAACCGTCTGATGCTAAAGCCTACGCAAAATGGCAACAGTTATTATTTAGCACATCAATGAACTCCACGCTGGAATTATTACTAGGTCAATGGCAAGACATTAATCTGACGCTAAAAGGAATATCCCCCAACAACCTGAAGTATCTAAAATTATCTATCAACATGGACAATATTCAGTTCGACACTCTTCAACCTGCTGACTCTCAGCAGAAAAAAATCAAAAAATAAATGTAGCCTCTGCGCTTATATCAAGGAATAGAGAACATCAATAATGAACAAAATATTTAAAGTTATCTGGAACCCGGCGACGGGCAGTTACAGCGTCGCCAGCGAAACAGCGAAGAGCCGTGGGAAGAAGAGCGGGCGTAGTAAGTTGTTAATTTCTGCGCTGGTTGCGGGGGATTGTTGTCATCGTTTGGGGCATATGCTGCTTTTACAGGAGATGGTGGTAAAAGCGCTGAAGAAGCTGCTGGCGGTACCCCGCTAACTGATGGCTGGATTGCCATTGGTAAGGGGGCTATCGCAACAGCAGGAGCCCCGGGAAGTGGAACATCGAGTGTTGCGGTCGGGCAAGAAGCCAACTCTGGACTGGGAAGTACCGCACTAGGTTACAAGAGCAATGCGACAGGAGAAAGATCCGTCGCTTTAGGGCAAGTAACGGTCGCGACTGGCAGTCGAGCAATAGCAATCGGAAGTGCGGCGAAGGCGACCAAAGATTTTACCATTGCACTGGGGAATACCGCTCAAGCTAACAGTGATTATGCGATGGCGCTGGGCAAGGATACCAACGCCACTGGACTGTATTCACTCGCGATAGGATACAACAGTAAAACAAGCAAAGATAACGCGATCGCGTTGGGTAACGGGAGCAAGTCAGATGGAATAAACGCCATCGCAATTGGCGACGGTAGCGCTTCAGGAGGGGATAATAGCCTCGCCCTCGGCAGCCAGAGCAAAGTAACCGCCAATAATTCTGTTGCGCTGGGCGCAGGTTCTGTAGCGGCTACTGACGACACTGTTTCTGTGGGCAACAGCACAACGCAGCGTAAAATTGTTAATATGGATAAAGGTGAAATATCCAATACCAGTACCGAAGCGATTAACGGCTCACAGCTTTATGCTATCAGTAAGTCAGTATCAGACCGGTTAGGTGGCGGTTCCAGCGTGAACACGAACGGAACCATTAATGCGCCAAGTTATGCACTGAAAAGCGGCACCTATAATAATGTCGGCGCCGCACTCACCGGAATTGACGAAGATACTCTGCACTGGAATAGCACCAGCAATAAATTCAGCGCCAGCCACGGTTCAAGCACCACGAATATCATCACTAATGTCGCAAATGGTAACGTTGCCGCTGGCAGTACCGACGCGGTTAACGGTTCACAGTTGAAAACCACCAACGACAATGTGACGACCAACACCACCAATATCACCAATCTGCAGGACGCCGTGGACGGTCTCGGCGACGATGCCCTGCAGTGGGACAGCGGTAAAACCGCCTTCAGCGCCGCCCACGGTGCCAGCACCACCAGCAAAATCACCAATGTCGCTGATGGCTCCCTGGCTGCTGGCAGCACCGACGCCGTCAACGGCTCGCAGTTGAAAACCACCAATGACAATGTGACGACCAACACCACCAATATCACCAATCTGCAGGACGCTGTGGACGGTCTCGGCGACGATGCTCTGCAATGGGACAACGGTAAAACCGCCTTCAGCGCCGCCCACGGAGCCAGCACAACCAGCAAAATCACCAATGTCGCTGATGGCTCCCTGGCTACCGGCAGTACCGATGCCGTTAACGGCTCACAACTCTATAATTTCAGCAGCGCAATTGCCGATTATTTGGGCGGAGGCTCCTCCGTCGATGCCAACGGTATGTTTAGCGCACCGACCTATACCATTGGCGGCACTGATTACGACAGTGTGGGTGATGCATTGGCTGCGATTAACTCCTCAGTGGGCACTTCGCTGGGAGATGCGCTGATGTGGGATAACTCCAGCAGAACATTCAGCGCCAGCCGTGCGGGTACTGCCAGCAAAATCACTAACGTTGCAGCAGGTGAACTTAGCGCAACCAGTACCGACGTTGTGAACGGCAGCCAACTCTATGGCGTCAGCAATTCTGTAGTTGATGCGCTGGGCGGCGGCTCGACGATGAATGCTGACGGCACCATCAATGCGCCAACTTACAGTATCGCCAATACCGACTACAGCAACATCGGCGACGCACTGAGTGCAATTGATGCATCACTGGATGATTCTCTGCTCTGGGATGCCAGCGCAGGCGCATTCAGCGCAGCGCATGGCACCGATACCGCCAGCAAAATCACTAACGTGGCAAATGGTCGAATTGCGGCAGACAGTACCGATGCCGTCAATGGATCTCAGCTTTTTACCACAAATCAGATGATCACCCAGATAGCCGGCAATACCAGCAACACGTATGTTGAAGAGCACGGGGCGGGAGTGAACTACATTCGTACCAACGATACAGGTTTAGTCTTCGAAGACGCTATGGCCTCTGGCACTGGCGCCACGGCTGTAGGCTACAATTCTGTGGCTTCTGCTACTGGCAGCGTCGCCATTGGTCAGGACAGCAGTAGTAATGTCGAGTCTGGGGTTGCATTAGGCAGCGGCTCTGTTTCTGACCGCGTTATCGTAAAAGGCTCGCGCAATACCAGCGTAACAGGAAACGGTGTGGTGATTGGTTATGACACCACTGACGGTGAGCTACTCGGCGCGTTGTCGATTGGTGATGATGGAAAATATCGTCAAATCATCAACGTCGCGGATGGTTCTGAAGCTCACGACGCCGTTACCGTGCGCCAGTTGCAAAACGCCATTGGTTCTGTGGCAACCACGCCAACCAAATACTACCACGCCAACTCAACGGCAGAAGATTCACTGGCTGTTGGTGAAGATTCTCTGGCAATAGGGGCGAAAACCATCGTCAATGGTGATGCAGGTATTGGTATCGGCCTGAACACTCTGGTCCTGGCAGATGCCATCAACGGTATCGCCATCGGCAGCAACGCCCACGCAAACCATGCAAACAGTATTGCAATGGGTAATGGCTCTGAGACTACGCGTGGCGCTCAGACTGGCTACACCGCCTACAACATGGACGCGCCGCAGAACTCTGTCGGTGAGTTTTCCGTCGGCAGTGAGGACGGTCAACGTCAGATCACTAACGTCGCCGCCGGTTCACAAGATACTGATGCCGTTAACGTGGGTCAGTTGAAAGTGACCGATGCTCAGGTCGCGCAAAATACCCAAAGCATCACTAACCTGAATACTCAGGTAGGTAATCTGGATACGCGCGTAAGCACACTGGAAAATGGGATGGGCGATATCATCACCACGGGTAGCACCAAATACTTCAAGACCAACACCGATGGTGTAGACGCCAACGCGCAGGGCAAAGATAGTGTCGCAATTGGCTCCGGTTCTATTGCCGCCGCAGACAACAGCGTTGCGCTGGGTACGGGTTCCGAAGCAAACGAGGAAAATACGGTCTCCGTCGGTTCTTCCACCAATCAGCGCCGTATCACCAACGTCGCCGCAGGTAAAAATGACACCGATGCCGTTAACGTGGCGCAACTGAAATCTTCCGAAGCAGGAAGCGTGCGCTATGCCACCAATGAAGATGGTTCCATCAATTACACCACCATGAATCTTGGTGATGGTAAAGGCGGTACGACTCGCATCAGCAACGTTTCCGCTGGCGTCAACAACAACGACGCAGTGAACTACGCGCAGTTGAAGCAAAGCGTGCAGGAAACGAAGCAATACACCGATCAGCGCATGGTTGAGATGGATAACAAACTGTCGAAAACCGAAAGCAAGTTGAGCGGTGGTATCGCTTCTGCAATGGCGATGACCGGTCTGCCGCAGGCTTACACGCCGGGCGCCAGCATGACCTCCATTGGCGGCGGTACTTACAACGGTGAATCGGCTGTTGCGTTAGGTGTGTCGATGGTGAGCGCCAACGGTCGTTGGGTTTACAAATTACAAGGTAGTACCAATAGCCAGGGTGAATACTCCGCAGCCGTCGGCGCGGGTATTCAGTGGTAATGATCCATTAACGAATGGGTAAACGCCAAATTGCCTGATACGCTGCGCTTATCAGGCCTACAGGGGGATTCTGAAAATTCTTGTAGGCCGGATAAGGCGTTCACGCCGCATCCGGCAAGATAAGGCGCACCGGGTCAACAGTCTAAGGGCAATTCTCTGATAGGAATTGCCCTTTTCTTTACCCAAAATCTCCCCTCTCAAAAAATTGGCCCTACCAATTCCTGGCTTATCTGACCTCTGGTTCACAGTTCCCCAATTAAACTCACATTAACGTTGCCAATATATAACATTTAGTTAACTATTCATTGTCATTATCCCTACACAACAAAATTGGCAGTGCCACTTTTACACAACGTGTGACCAAGAGATGAGCAACAGACTCATTACACGATGTACGTGGCCTCCTGGAGACCTGCAATGAATCTCTGGCAACAAAACTACGATCCCGCCGGGAATATCTGGCTTTCCAGCCTGATAGCGTCGCTTCCCATTCTGTTTTTCTTCTTTGCGCTGATTAAGCTCAAACTCAAAGGCTATGTCGCCGCGTCCTGGACGGTCGCCATCGCTCTGGCAGTCGCTTTGCTGTTTTATGAAATGCCGGTCGCCAACGCGCTGGCCTCCGTGATTTATGGCTTCTTCTACGGTTTGTGGCCCATTGCCTGGATTATTATTGCGGCGGTGTTCGTTTATAAGATCTCGGTAAAAACCGGGCAATTCGACATCATCCGCTCGTCTATTCTTTCTATAACGCCTGACCAGCGCTTGCAAATGCTGATCGTCGGTTTCTGTTTCGGCGCATTTCTCGAAGGGGCAGCAGGCTTCGGCGCACCAGTGGCGATTACTGCTGCATTGCTGGTCGGCCTGGGCTTTAAACCGTTGTACGCAGCCGGACTGTGCCTGATTGTTAACACCGCTCCCGTAGCATTTGGCGCGATGGGGATCCCAATTCTGGTTGCCGGACAGGTGACAGGCATCGACAGTTTTGAAATTGGTCAGATGGTTGGACGTCAGCTACCGTTTATGACCATTATCGTCCTGTTCTGGATCATGGCGATTATGGACGGCTGGCGCGGTATCAAAGAAACCTGGCCTGCGGTCGTGGTCGCGGGCGGCTCGTTTGCTATTGCGCAATACCTCAGCTCTAACTTCATTGGGCCAGAGTTGCCGGATATTATTTCCTCGCTGGTATCGCTGCTCTGCCTGACACTGTTCCTCAAACGCTGGCAGCCGGTACGCGTTTTCCGCTTCGGCGATCTGGGGGCTTCACAGGTTGATATGACGCTGGCCCACACCGGATACACAGCGGGTCAGGTATTGCGTGCCTGGACGCCGTTCCTGTTCCTGACCGCCACCGTAACACTGTGGAGTATTCCACCGTTTAAAGCCCTGTTCGCTTCAGGCGGCGCGCTGTATGAGTGGGTGATCAACATTCCGGTGCCGTATCTCGACAAACTGGTTGCCCGTATGCCGCCAGTGGTCAGCGAAGCTACCGCTTACGCCGCCGTGTTTAAGTTCGACTGGTTCTCTGCCACCGGCACTGCCATTCTGTTTGCGGCGCTGCTCTCTGTCGTGTGGCTGAAGATGAAACCGTCTGATGCTATCAGCACCTTCGGCAGTACGCTGAAAGAACTGGCCCTGCCTATCTACTCTATCGGCATGGTGCTGGCGTTCGCCTTTATCTCGAACTATTCCGGGCTGTCATCAACACTGGCGCTGGCACTGGCGCACACCGGCCATGCTTTCACCTTCTTCTCGCCGTTCCTCGGCTGGTTGGGAGTATTCCTGACGGGGTCGGATACGTCGTCTAACGCCCTGTTCGCCGCACTGCAAGCCACCGCGGCTCAACAAATTGGCGTCTCCGATCTGTTACTGGTTGCCGCCAACACCACCGGCGGCGTCACTGGCAAGATGATCTCCCCGCAATCTATCGCTATCGCCTGCGCGGCGGTAGGACTGGTAGGGAAAGAGTCAGATCTGTTCCGTTTTACTGTCAAACACAGCCTGATTTTCACCTGTATGGTGGGCGTGATCACCACCCTTCAGGCCTATGTCTTAACGTGGATGATTCCTTAATGATGGTTATACCCAGACGCCTGTCAGACGAGGTAGCTGACCGTGTGCGGGCGCTGATTGATGAAAAACAACTGGAGGCGGGCATGAAGTTGCCCGCTGAACGCCAGTTGGCGATGCAGCTCGGCGTGTCACGAAATTCACTGCGCGAAGCGCTGGCGAAGCTGGTGAGCGAAGGCGTGCTGCTCAGTCGTCGCGGCGGCGGCACGTTTATTCGCTGGCGTCATGACGCATGGTCGGAGCAAAACATCGTCCAGCCATTGAAAACGCTGATGGCCGATGACCCGGATTACAGTTTCGATATTCTGGAAGCTCGCTACGCTATTGAGGCCAGCACCGCCTGGCATGCGGCAATGCGCGCCACACAAGCCGATAAAGAAAAGATTCAGCTTTGCTTTGACGCAACGCTCAGCGACGACCCGGACCTCGCCTCACAAGCGGACGTTCGCTTTCATCTGGCCATTGCCGAAGCCTCACATAACATCGTGCTGCTGCAAACCATGCGCGGTTTCTTCGATGTTCTGCAATCCTCAGTGATGCAAAGCCGCCAACGGATGTACCTGGTGCCGCCCGTCTTTTCTCAGCTAACCGAACAGCACCAGGCAGTCATTGACGCTATTTTTATTGGTGATGCCGACGGGGCGCGTAAGGCGATGATGGCGCATCTTAGTTTTGTCCACACCACCATAAAACGATTCGATGAAGATCAGGCACGCCGCGCACGCATTACCCGTCTGCCCGGTGACCATAATGAGCATCCGAGGGAGAAAAACGCATGATTATTTCCGCAGCCAGCGATTATCGCGCCGCAGCACAACGCATTCTGCCGCCGTTCCTGTTCCACTATATGGACGGCGGCGCATATTCTGAATACACCCTGCGCCGCAACGTGGAAGATTTATCAGACGTGGCGCTGCGCCAGCGTATTCTGAAAAACATGTCTAACCTAAGTCTGGAAACGACGCTGTTTAATGAGAAATTATCGATGCCGGTAGCGCTGGCCCCGGTGGGATTGTGCGGTATGTATGCACGCCGCGGCGAGGTTCAGGCAGCAAAAGCGGCAGATGCACATGGCATTCCATTTACGCTCTCGACGGTTTCCGTTTGCCCGATTGAAGAAGTGGCGCCCGCCATCAAGCGCCCAATGTGGTTCCAGCTTTACGTACTGCGCGATCGCGGTTTTATGCGTAACGCGCTGGAGCGTGCAAAAGCGGCGGGTTGTTCGACGCTGGTTTTCACCGTGGATATGCCAACACCGGGCGCGCGCTATCGTGATGCGCACTCAGGTATGAGCGGCCCGAACGCCGCAATGCGCCGCTACTGGCAGGCGGTGACGCATCCACAATGGGCGTGGGATGTGGGCCTCAACGGTCATCCGCATGATTTAGGCAATATCTCGGCTTATCTCGGCAAACCAACCGGACTGGAAGATTACATCGGCTGGCTGGGGAATAACTTCGATCCTTCAATTTCATGGAAAGACCTCGAGTGGATCCGCGATTTCTGGGATGGCCCAATGGTGATCAAAGGGATCCTCGATCCAGAAGATGCACGTGATGCCGTTCGTTTTGGCGCTGACGGGATTGTGGTTTCTAACCACGGTGGTCGCCAGTTAGATGGCGTGCTCTCCTCCGCCCGTGCGCTACCTGCTATTGCAGATGCGGTAAAAGGCGATATTGCGATTCTGGCGGATAGCGGTATTCGTAACGGGCTGGACGTGGTGCGCATGATTGCATTGGGTGCCGACACCGTACTGCTGGGTCGTGCGTTTCTGTATGCGCTGGCAACGGCGGGCCAGGCGGGCGTCGCTAATCTGCTGAGTCTGATTGAAAAAGAGATGAAAGTGGCGATGACGCTGACGGGCGCGAAGTCGATTAAAGAAATCACCGGAGATTCGCTGGTACAGGAGCTGGGCAAAGAGCTGCCAGCGGCACTGGCTTCGATGGCGAAAGGGAATGCAGCTTAAGGGTTAGATCAATATCTGCTATCCTGCCCCCGCACTAAGGGGGCAGTATGCTAAACATCGTACTTTACGAACCAGAAATTCCGCCAAACACTGGCAATATCATCCGTCTTTGCGCCAACACCGGCTTTCGTCTGCATATCATCGAACCAATGGGATTTGCCTGGGACGATAAGCGTCTGCGCCGCGCGGGGCTGGACTACCATGAATTTACCACCGTCACGCGTCATCATGACTATAGTGCGTTCCTCGAAGCGGAGAATCCCCAGCGCCTGTTTGCCCTCACCACGAAAGGCACGCCCGCGCACAGCGCCGTAAGCTATCAGGATAGCGACTATCTGATGTTCGGCCCGGAAACACGCGGCTTGCCAGCGACCATTCTTGACGCCCTGCCCGCTGACCAAAAAATTCGTATTCCAATGGTGCCGGACAGCCGCAGTATGAACCTGTCTAATGCGGTGTCGGTAGTGGTGTATGAAGCCTGGCGCCAGTTGGGGTATCCCGGCGCGGTATTGAGAGATTAAGATGCGGTAGGCCGGATAAGGCGTTCACGCCGCATCCGGCACGATCACAGGACGTCAGATCCCATCGCCATATTCAAACGTATGGTTAATACCGTTGAAATGCTGATCCATATCCATTGATGGCTTATCGCTGTCTGGTTTACCAACGATGCGTGCCGGTACGCCAGCGGCGGTAGTGTGCGGCGGCACCGGTTGCAGCACTACAGACCCCGCGCCAATTTTCGCACCGCGTCCAACTTCAATATTACCGAGAATTTTTGCGCCCGCGCCAATCATCACGCCTTCACGAATTTTCGGGTGACGGTCACCGCTGGTTTTCCCCGTACCGCCAAGCGTCACAGATTGCAGAATAGATACGTCATTTTCAATCACCGCCGTTTCACCGACGACGATGCCCGTCGCGTGGTCAAGCATAATACCGCGACCAATTTTGGCTGCCGGGTGAATATCGACCTGGAACGTCACAGAAACCTGGTTTTGCAGAAAAATAGCCAGCGCGCGACGCCCCTGATTCCACAGCCAGTGACCAATGCGATAGGCCTGCAAGGCATGAAAACCTTTCAGGTATAACAAGGGAGTTGAGTATTTATCGACTGCCGGGTCGCGGGTACGTACCGCCTGAATATCACACGCCGCAGAAGCGATCATTTCCGGGTCAGCGGCGTAGGCTTCCTCCACCACTTCGCGAATCGCAATAGCAGGCATAATCGGCGATGCCAGTTTATTCGCCAGCATATAGCTTAACGCGCTGCCGAGGTTTTCGTGCTTGAGTAATGTTGCGTGGTAAAAACTGGCCAGCATTGGCTCACAGTCCGCCAGCGCTCTGGCTTCCGCTTTAATATTGTTCCAGACAATTTCCAGTTCTTCACACGACATTGCTTACTCCACACGATGAGATAATGACCGGCCCGTTCTGCGCGGGCCGGGTCATAGCGGTAACAAAGATTCCTGGGTTTAGTGGCTACTGCGCTCGTCCTTGCGTGCACGACCTAATAAAGTCAATGCTGCCTCGCGCGCGTTTTTTCCGCAATATAATACTTGATAAATTTCCTCGGTTATTGGCATTTCAACGCCGAAGCGATGCGCCAGTTCGCGGACTTCTTTCGTATTGCGGTAGCCTTCAACCACCTGACCAATCTTCTCCTGCGCGTTTTGTACATCCATGCCCTGACCGAGCATCATGCCAAAACGGCGGTTACGCGACTGGTTGTCAGTACAGGTAAGCACCAGATCGCCCAGCCCCGCCATGCCCATAAAGGTGGCAGGATCGGCCCCCAGCGCCGCCCCCAGACGCGACATTTCAGCCAGACCACGGGTGATCAACGCCGTACGCGCATTCGCGCCAAAACCGATACCGTCGGACATCCCTGCACCAATGGCAATGACGTTTTTCACCGCGCCGCCAAGCTGCACGCCAATGAAATCCGGGTTGCTGTAAACGCGGAAACTTTTTCCGCAATGCAGCAG
Source organism: Escherichia albertii NBRC 107761 = DSM 17582 (assembly GCF_000759775.1). GTDB lineage: Bacteria > Pseudomonadota > Gammaproteobacteria > Enterobacterales > Enterobacteriaceae > Escherichia > Escherichia albertii. The sequence goes on along the minus strand of NZ_BBMY01000115.1, from coordinate 6,512 downwards.
TTGCTGGAGGTCATCAGCAAAGGTTTGATCGGTAGAGGCCAGCGAAATAGCCGTCGGTAAACCTGCCGCCAGTTCTTTCGCGAAAGTCGGGCCGGAGATAACCGCCAGCGGAATTTGATCGCCTAACGCCTCGCGCGCTACGTCCTGCAACAGACGCCCGGTTTCTGCTTCCAGCCCTTTGGTCGCCCACACCAGACGCGCGTCAGGACGCATCAGCGGTTTAATCTGACGCAACACTTCACCAAAAACATGGCTTGGCACGACGACAAGAATATTACGGCTGGCTGCCAGCGCGGTGGCGAGATCGCTTTCAAGATGGAGCGTGTCGGGAAAAGGCACATCGGGAAGAAACGCGGCGTTGCAACGATCGCGTTCAAGGGTAGCGATATGTTCAGGGTCATGGCCCCATAGGACAACCTCGTGGCCATTTCTTGCCAGAGTGATGGCAAGAGCGGTGCCGTACGAGCCGGCACCGATCACAGTCATTGAAGCATTACGTTGGTTCATCAGGCATCCTGATGTTCTTCAGTACCTTCGCCAGCCTGCTGCTGCAAATAGTTCATGAACAGCGCATCGAAGTTAACCGGCGCAAGGTTCAGTTGCGGGAATGTACCGCGGGATACCATGCTGGTGATGCATTCACGAGCATATGGGAACAGAATGTTCGGGCAGTATGCGCCCAGGCAGTGCGCCATCTGGGTGCCTTCGATACCCGCGATGGAGAAAATACCGCCCTGCTGAACTTCACACAGGAACGCAGTTTCTTCGCCCAGGGATGCCGTTACGGTAACACGCAGTACCACTTCGTAAACGTCATCTGCCAGTTGAGTAGATGCCGTATCCAGATCAAGTTTAACTTCTGGCTGCCAATCTTTCTGGAAAACGTGCGGCGCGTTCGGCGCTTCAAAAGAGATATCCTTGGTATAAATACGCTGGATCTGGAAAGTCATTTCAGTGTTGTTTTGTTCTGACATGTGTAGAAAACCCTTAAGTGTTGTCCTTAAATACTGCGCAATGTAATGCCAACGTTCACACGTTATTTCAGCAGGGGATCCAGTCCACCACGTGCATCCAATGCATACAAGTCATCACAGCCGCCAATGTGCTGTGCGTCAATAAAAATCTGTGGAACCGTCGTACGGCCACTGCGTTTGATCATCTCTTCACGCCGGGCAGCATTACCATCAATCGGCAGTTCCTGAAAATTCACACCCTTGCTGCTCAGCAGCGCTTTCGCACGATGGCAATAGGGGCAGGTTTCTTTGGTATAGATTTCAACATTGGCCATAACTTAGCTCCTGTTTTTTTCCCTGCGGTTTCATGTTGCAGGAAGGCGACAATTTGGATTATCCCCTGAAGCTTATATCAATAAGTGACGGGGGGCATAATTGCAGCCAATCGCCTGCGCCATGAAAAATGACAGGTAAATTATTTGCCGCGCACCAGAGGCAAGTTCTCGCCAGCCCAGCCCGCGATGCCCTCTTTCAGTACGAATACTTGTGCAAATCCAGCTTTCGTCAGCGCGTTTGCTGGCTCCTGGCACTGCATGCCAGAACCGTCTACCACGATAACCGGTTTGTCTTTGTGCTTATCAAGTTCACCAACATTGTTGGCTTTGATTTCGCTCGGCAACAGATTGATAGAGCCTGCAATATGGCCCTTACGGAAGTCATCACGCTGACGTAAATCCACAACTACGGCGTCTTCTTTGTTGATAAGACGCGTCGCTTCACCACGAGTAATCACCTTCACTTTCGAGGTCAGGCTTTTAAACGTAGTAACCAGAACCGCCACCAGTAACGCGATCCAGGCGATACTCAGCATGGGATGGCGGCCGACAAATTGCATAATTTCTTGCATGGGGGGTAACAACTCCCGACGTAGTGATTAAAAAAACCAGGAAAGGAGTATACCTGCGCGTTGCGGCAAATACAGCCAGCGCGTGCACGGGAATGCAATTTTGCGGGGCGTTACGAAAAAAAATCGCAATTCAGCCTCCCGCTTTCACTGCGCGGCGCCATAATTTGATCTTCAGAGGCTATTTTATCGATTCAGCTGTAGTAAAATTACGCAAATTTTGACTCTTGAGTATGAGGTTGTCGCAATGTCGGTTTCTAAAAAACCTATGGTACTGGTGATTCTGGATGGCTACGGCTATCGCGAAGAACAGCAGGATAACGCCATTTATAGTGCTAAAACCCCGGTAATGGATGCGCTGTGGGCCAATCGTCCGCATACCCTGATCGACGCTTCCGGTCTGGAAGTCGGTCTGCCTGACCGTCAGATGGGTAACTCCGAGGTAGGTCACGTTAACCTGGGCGCGGGTCGCATCGTCTATCAGGATCTGACTCGTCTGGACGTCGAAATCAAAGATCGCGCGTTCTTCGCTAACCCGGTGCTGACTGGCGCGGTAGATAAAGCGAAAAACGCAGGCAAAGCAGTGCACATTATGGGTCTGCTCTCCGCAGGCGGCGTACACAGCCACGAAGATCACATCATGGCGATGGTAGAACTGGCAGCTGAACGCGGCGCGGAAAAAATCTACCTGCACGCATTCCTTGACGGTCGCGACACCCCGCCGCGCAGTGCTGAATCCTCACTGAAAAAATTCGAAGAGAAATTTGCCGCGCTGGGTAAAGGCCGCGTAGCGTCCATCATTGGTCGTTACTACGCAATGGACCGCGACAATCGCTGGGATCGCGTTGAAAAAGCTTATGACCTGCTGACTCTGGCGCAGGGCGAATTCCAGGCCGATACCGCCGTTGCCGGTTTGCAGGCTGCTTATGCTCGCGACGAAAACGACGAATTTGTGAAAGCGACCGTTATCCGTGCGGAAGGCCAGCCAGATGCCGCAATGGAAGACGGCGACGCGCTGATTTTCATGAACTTCCGTGCTGACCGTGCGCGTGAAATCACGCGTGCGTTTGTAAATGCTGATTTCAACGGTTTCGCGCGTAAGAAAGTCGTTAACGTCGATTTCGTCATGTTGACCGAATACGCCGCCGATATCAAAACTGCGGTTGCTTATCCACCAGCGTCTCTGGTTAACACCTTTGGCGAGTGGATGGCGAAAAACGACAAAACCCAGTTGCGTATTTCCGAAACCGAGAAATATGCCCACGTCACGTTCTTCTTCAACGGTGGCGTAGAAGAGTCTTTCAAAGGCGAAGATCGTATTCTGATCGATTCACCGAAAGTCGCTACCTACGACCTGCAGCCGGAAATGAGCTCCGCAGAGTTAACCGAAAAACTGGTTGCAGCTATCAAGAGCGGTAAATACGACGCCATCATCTGTAACTACCCGAACGGCGACATGGTCGGTCACACCGGGGTAATGGAAGCCGCAGTTAAAGCGGTTGAGGCCCTGGATCACTGCGTGAATGAAGTTGCAAAAGCCGTTGAATCTGTTGGCGGTCAACTGCTGATCACCGCTGACCACGGTAACGCTGAACAGATGCGCGATCCTGCTACTGGCCAGGCGCATACGGCACACACCAACCTGCCAGTTCCGCTGATTTACGTTGGTGATAAGCAGGTAAAAGCCGTCGAAGGCGGCAAGCTTTCTGACATCGCACCGACCATGTTGTCGCTAATGGGTATGGAAATCCCGCAAGAGATGACTGGTAAGCCGCTGTTCATCGTGGAATAATCCCTCCCCATGAGGGGAAAGGCGATTAATACCATGACACGGGCCATAAAACCGCGCAGGTTTGCAATCAGGCCCATCATCTACGCCAGCGTTCTTAGCGCTGGCGTATTGTTGTGCACTTTTTCCGCCCACGCGGATGACCGCGACCAACTCAAGTCGATTCAGGCCGATATCGCTGCAAAAGAACGCGCGGTACGCCAACAACAGCAACAACGCTCAAGCCTGCTTGCCCAGTTGAAAAAGCAGGAAGAAGCGATCTCCGAAGCCACCCGTAAGCTGCGCGAAACGCAAAACACACTCAATCAACTGAATAAACAGATTGATGAGATGAATGCGTCAATTGCCAAACTGGAGCAGCAAAAAGCCGCCCAGGAACGCAATCTCGCCGCGCAACTGGACGCCGCGTTTCGTCAGGGTGAACATACCGGTATTCAGCTCATTCTCAGCGGTGAAGAAAGCCAGCGCGGTCAGCGTTTGCAGGCTTATTTCGGCTATCTCAACCAGGCGCGACAAGAAACTATCGCCCAGTTGAAGCAAACGCGTGAAGAAGTCGCCATGCAGCGTGCTGAACTGGAAGAGAAACAGAGCGAGCAACAAACGCTGTTATACGAACAACGCGCCCAGCAAGCGAAGCTGACTCAGGCGCTGAACGAGCGTAAGAAGACGCTGGCCGGACTGGAGTCATCCATTCAACAAGGTCAGCAACAGCTAAGTGAACTGCGCGCTAACGAATCCCGTCTGCGTAATAGCATCGCCCGTGCGGAAGCGGCAGCAAGAGCGCGCGCTGAACGTGAAGCACGTGAAGCCCAGGCGGTACGCGACAGACAGAAAGAAGCGACGCGTAAGGGCACTACCTACAAACCAACGGAAAGCGAAAAATCGCTGATGTCCCGAACCGGCGGTCTGGGCTCGCCGCGCGGCCAGGCATTCTGGCCTGTACGCGGACCAACGCTACATCGCTATGGCGAACAATTGCAGGGCGAACTGCGCTGGAAAGGGATGGTTATCGGTGCCTCTGAAGGTACTGAGGTTAAAGCCATTGCCGATGGTCGGGTGATTCTGGCTGACTGGCTGCAAGGTTATGGTCTGGTGGTCGTGGTTGAACACGGTAAAGGCGATATGAGCCTTTACGGCTATAATCAGAGCGCACTGGTGAGCGTTGGTTCGCAAGTTCGCGCGGGCCAGCCTATTGCACTGGTGGGCAGCAGTGGCGGTCAGGGTCGTCCTTCACTCTATTTCGAAATTCGCCGCCAGGGTCAGGCGGTCAATCCACAGCCGTGGTTGGGAAGATAAGTTTTGTTTCCATTTCGTCGTAACATTCTTTCATTTGCCGCTCTGCTGGCGCTCTCTACCCCTGTACTCGCTGGCAAACTTGCCATCGTCATCGATGATTTTGGTTATCGTCCGCATAACGAAAATCAGGTGCTGGCGATGCCATCCGCCATCTCCGTCGCAGTATTACCCGACTCGCCACACGCCAGAGAGATGGCGACCAAAGCGCATAACAGCGGTCATGAAGTACTGATTCATCTACCAATGGCGCCGTTGAGCAAACAGCCGCTGGAGAAAAACACGCTGCGCCCGGAGATGAGCAGCGACGAAATTGAGCGCATCATTCGCAGTGCGGTCAATAACGTGCCCTATGCCGTGGGGATCAACAACCACATGGGCAGCAAAATGACCTCAAATCTGTTTGGTATGCAGAAAGTGATGCAAGCACTGGCGCGTTACAATCTCTATTTTCTCGACAGCGTAACCATCGGCAATACCCAGGCGATGCGTGCCGCGCAAGGCACCGGCGTAAAAGTGATTAAACGAAAAGTGTTCCTCGATGATTCGCAAAATGAAGCGGACATTCGCGTGCAGTTTAATCGCGCCATTGACCTGGCCCGTCGTAACGGTTCAACCATTGCCATTGGTCATCCTCATCCTTCAACGGTACGTGTGTTGCAGCAGATGGTTTATAACCTGCCACCAGATATTACGCTGGTGAAAGCCAGCAGTCTGCTCAATGAACCGCAGATCGACACCTCTACGCCGCCGAAAAACACGGCGCCTGACGCACCGCGTAATCCGTTCCGTGGCGTGAAGCTGTGTAAACCGAAGAAACCACTGGCGCCGGTTTATGCTAATAGCTTCTTTGAAGTATTAAGCGAAAGCATCAGCCAGAGCACGTTGATCGTTTACTTCCAGCATCAGTGGCAAGGCTGGGGTAAACAGCCTGAAGCGACGAAGGCTAACGCTAGCGTAAATTAAAAGCGCTGCGCGTGATGCGATGGTGCGACTGTGTTTTGTCGCGCCATTGCCATAAGCGGAAAGACCACAGTAACGCCTGATACCCCACCTTCACGCTGCGCACATTGGTTATCAGGCGCTTATACATACCGGAAGTGAATATCTCAGCAATCATCTGCTGGCGAGTGACAATATCCGGCTCTTTACGCACTGCATGACAAACTCGCAATGCTTCATAAGTTATTTGTTGGTGAAATTCAGGATAAATCACAATTTTGTCTGCGTAATCGCGATTTAATTTTTCCAGCAGGCGAGTAATCTTAATATAGTGACGTTGATAATTAAGGTTTTTATTCCCTTGTCTATTCAACCGGCTCACTGACGTATTATGCAGATAATATTTATATAACGATTGTTCGGTATATCGCGCACGTAATGCGTTAAACATAAACTCTGTTGTCCAGACAATATCCTGATGATGCAGTCCGACAATAAATTTAATGTTATTTTTTATAATGATATCGCGGCGATAAACGCCCATCCATACAACGTGGGTCCAGCGGCGGGAAGAAAGCCCCATCGGTAATGACTCCAACTTATTGATAGTGTTTTATGTTCAGATAATGCC
>NZ_BBMY01000116.1 GCF_000759775.1 Escherichia albertii NBRC 107761 = DSM 17582 | reverse complement strand
CCCATTATCAGTTTACACCTACGAGAGATCGTTTTTTGAACACATATTAAAACCATTAACAAAAGCATTTCAATAAATCATCATTTTATATACATCGTTACACTGTAATTGCTAACTATAAAAATGAATTTTGTTATCCAGGTATAAAAACAGCAACATCAATGTGTTAATGGTGGTTTTTATTGATTTCAATCAGCATTCGCTGTTGATTTATTCGGCATATTTTTTCTTTAATTTTTAGGAATTTTTTATTATTTACTTTGGGGCCTGGAGACAGGAAAAATTATGCTGACATTCATTGAACTCCTTATTGGAGTTGTGGTTATTGTGGGTGTAGCTCGCTACATCATTAAAGGGTATTCCGCCACCGGAGTATTATTCGTTGGCGGTTTGTTATTACTGATCATCAGTGCCATCATGGGGCACAAAGTTCTCCCTGCCAGCCAGGAATCAACGGGCTACAGCGCCACAGACATCGTTGAATACGTTAAAATATTACTGATGAGCCGCGGCGGCGACCTCGGCATGATGATCATGATGCTATGTGGCTTTGCCGCTTACATGACCCATATCGGCGCGAACGATATGGTTGTCAAGCTGGCGTCAAAACCGCTGCAATACATCAATTCCCCTTATTTGCTGATGATTGCCGCTTATTTTGTCGCCTGTCTGATGTCACTGGCAGTCTCTTCTGCAACCGGCCTGGGTGTTTTACTGATGGCAACCCTGTTCCCGGTAATGGTAAACGTTGGTATCAGCCGTGGTGCCGCTGCTGCTATCTGCGCTTCACCGGCGGCGATTATTCTTGCACCGACATCAGGTGACGTAGTACTGGCGGCACAGGCTTCCGAAATGTCGCTGATTGACTTCGCCTTCAAAACGACACTGCCTATCTCGATTGCCGCGATTATCGGCATGGCGATTGCCCACTTTTTCTGGCAGCGTTATCTGGATAAAAAAGAGCACATCTCTCACGAAATGTTAGATGTCAGCGAAATCACCACCACTGCTCCGGCGTTTTACGCCATTCTGCCGTTCACACCAATTATTGGCGTGCTCATCTTTGACGGCAAATGGGGCCCGCAATTGCACATCATCACTATTCTGGTGATCTGTATGCTGATTGCCTCCATTCTGGAGTTTATTCGTAGCTTTAATACGCAAAAAGTCTTTTCCGGCCTTGAAGTGGCTTATCGCGGCATGGCCGATGCCTTCGCTAACGTAGTTATGCTGCTGGTTGCCGCTGGGGTATTCGCTCAGGGGCTTAGCACCATCGGCTTTATTCAAAGTCTGATTTCTATCGCCACCTCGTTTGGTTCGGCGAGTATCATCCTGATGCTGGTATTGGTGATCCTGACAATGCTGGCGGCGGTCACGACCGGTTCAGGCAATGCGCCGTTTTATGCGTTTGTTGAGATGATCCCGAAACTGGCGCACTCTTCCGGCATTAACCCGGCGTATTTAACTATCCCAATGTTGCAAGCGTCCAACCTGGGCCGTACCCTTTCTCCCGTTTCTGGCGTGGTCGTTGCGGTTGCCGGGATGGCGAAAATCTCGCCATTTGAAGTCGTTAAACGCACCTCTGTACCGGTGCTTGTCGGACTGGTGATTGTTATCGTTGCGACTGAGTTAATGGTGCCAGGAACAGCCGCCGCAGTTACTGGCAAATAAACACTAATGCCGGAGGCGTACTTCCTCCGGCAATGTTCACGTCACCCATTGTGGTAAATGCGCTGTGGTCTACCGACTTTGCCGTGAACAATCTCGGCGATAATCAGATGGCGACTGGCGCAATATTCGAGATACCGTCTGGCGGTGGTGCGACTGATGGTTAATGCCTGCGCCACCGTTTCCGCAGTATGTTGTACATCAGGTTCCTTGAACAGTTTTCTCACGGCGTTTAGCGTCAACGCATCAATGCCGGTCGGCAGATCGTCCTTCGGCTCACCGCGAGCATAAGCATTGAACATTTCATCAATTTGCTTCTGGCTGGCGCTATCAATACTTTCCAGCATGTGCTTACGCTGGCGATAACGGGTTAATGTCTGCCCCAGTCGCTCATAAGCGATTGGCTTGATCAGATAATCAAACACACCGCAGCGTACGGCTTCAGACACCGTTTCCATATCACTGGCCGCGGTGGTAAAAACAACATCGCCCGGATAATGTGTCTGCACTAATTCGTGCAGCAAATTAATGCCTCTACCGTCAGGAAGATAGTTATCCAGCAAGATAAGCCCCGGCTTAAAACGCTCGATCATCATGCGGGCCTGCGCCAGGTTCCCCGCCAACAATATCTGGCTAAAGCCGGGAATGTGACGAATATATTCCGCATGCATCTCTGCCAGCGGCGTTTCGTCCTCAACGATCAATAGGGTTAATGGAGCTGTCATTAGATTTCACTTTCGGAATATAGATTGAAAATAAGGTACCGCAGGGAGCATTCTCTTCGAGTGTGATAACACCACCGCAGCGCGCTACATAGCTGGCAATCAGATACAACCCGATGCCATGTTCACCAGGTTCATCAGCTCGCGTACTGACACCCTGCTCAAATATTTTGTCGCGTAATGCTTCTGGAACACCGCAGCCCTGATCGGCGACTTCAATCACTACATCATCGCCTTCATCGCTCAGGTATAATTCGACAACCTTATTCCCTTCATCGTTACGCAAACTGGCTTCAAAAGCGTTGTCGAGTAAGTTGCCCACAATCGCCGCAAACTCGGTACTATCCAGTCCTTGCGGTAGTTGTGAAAGCTGGCTGCCGGGAACAATCGTCATTTTTAGCCCCAGTTCACGGGCGCGCTGCACTTTACCAAAAAGCAACCCCGCCACCTGGCGATCGGCGAATGCTTCACGCAGGCTATCAATGAGCTGCTGCTGCGCCTGCGATTCTCCCTGTACCATCGCCAGTACGCGATCATACTCTTTCATTTGCAACAGACCATTGAGCGTCGACATCCAATTGAGATGTTCATGACGTAATGTACGCAGGCTTTCGACATATTGTTTAATTTGCGTCAATTGCGCATTGAGAGTGGAAATTTCGTCTTTACTGCGAAAACTAATAATTGCGCCGAGTAAATCATCACCAGAACGAATAGCTTCCCGGTTAGCAATAACGCTCAGACCATTAAAATTCGCCACGACATCCTGGCGCCTTTCATCAATCTGCTCAGTAAAGAAATCGGCAGGCTTGACCACCGCAGAGATTGGTCTGCCCAGCCATTGCCGCCCAGGGGAGCTTAGCCCTAACATCTTTCTTGCATTGCGGTTAATAGCAGTAATATGCCCTTGTGGATCCACCGCAATCAGCCCTTCATAAACCGAACTAAACAGCGCCTCCTGCTGGCGAACTACGCGCGCGATTTGCTTCGGTTCCATTCCCATCATCTGGCGGCGGATATGCGCGGCTAAAAACCAGGACAACAGCATCAAAATGCCTAATAGCAGGACAAACACGCCAGCCATCGGTAATAAAAATTCTGCCCGCCAGCTATCAATCTTACTCACAAGATAACCGACAGATACCACACCGATAACTTTGCCATCATCATCAAAGATCGGCGTTTTAGCGCGCATTGCCATACCTATAGACCCTTTGCCGGTGATGAAATAGCTCTCTCCTTTCTCCAGCGCTCCGGGTTTGGTGAACTGCATCGGATAACCAATTTTCTCGGGATTAGGGTGATAGAGGCGGATCGAGTCACGATCACCAATCACCACATAGTCAAAGTCAGTATCTTTCTGCAATTTGTTGGCGATCGTTGCTAACCGTTTGCGGTCACGCGTTTTCACTGCAGTGATGATGCTGTCACTAGAGGCAATAATTTTTGCCTGATTCATGGCCATATCACGAACATGAAGCGTTAAATAATCCTCAAAGCTGGCAGTAAAATATTGTGCCAGCGCAGCGATAACAAATATCGAGAACACCAAAATCAACAAAAAGATACGCAACGGAAAGGCCAGCCGTTGGAAAAAAGCAAATTGTTTATTCTCATTAAACTGCAACATTGTTTTCCTTGTGGGCTACCCCGAACCGCTTTGACGTATGTAATTAAAATGTTGAGTCGGAACCCATAAACATTAAATATGATCGTGGCAAATTTCATTCATTAAATCAATTAAATCAATTAAACCTACGGGTCATTTCGCAATTACATTAATTAAAAAACTTAAAACCATTAAATAAATAAAAAACCACTAACTCTATGTGAAATAAATCAAAATTTCACGGTGCAATACTCCTTAGGATGTATGGAAAAAGGAGAAACAGAAATATCTCGCTTGCAATCCGTTCTCCTGACTGAAAATAAAAAGTTATCAACTTGCAACATTGCGCAACATTCGTCGCAATTTGATAACAACAGATACCTCCAGGAAACTATTTATTATGTTCGGCAATGATACTTTTTCCCACGTAAAACGTTCAGAAAATAAAAGAATGGCGGAAATCACGCAATTTCTACATGAAAATGATTTGAGCGTTGACACCACCGTCGAAGTATTTATTACCGTAACTCGTAATGAAAAGCCCATCGCTTGTGGAGGAATTGCCGGGAATATTATTAAGTGCGTTGCTATCAGTAAATCAGTTCGCGGAGAAGGACTGGCACTGAAATTAGCCACTGAACTGATAAATCTCGCCTATGAACGACACTGTACGCATCTGTTTATTTATACCAAAACTGAATACGAGGCGCTGTTCCACCAGTGCGGTTTCTCCACGCTGACCCGCGTTCCTGGAGTGATGGTGTTAATGGAAAACAGCGCCACGCGTCTGAAACGCTACGCCGAATCACTGAAAAAGTTTCGTCATGAAGGGAGCAAAATCGGCTGCATCGTGATGAATGCCAATCCCTTTACCAATGGCCATCGTTATCTGATTCAGCAAGCGGCGGCGCAATGCGACTGGCTGCATCTGTTTTTAGTCAAAGAAGATTCTTCACGTTTCCCCTATGAAGATCGGTTGAATCTGGTAGTAAAAGGCACCGCCGATATTCCGCGTCTAACCGTGCATCGCGGTTCCGAGTACATCATCTCCCGCGCCACGTTCCCCTGCTACTTCATTAAAGAGCAGAGCGTTATTAACCACTGTTATACCGAAATTGATCTGAAGATTTTCCGTCAGTACCTCGCCCCCGCACTGGGCGTAACTCACCGTTTTGTCGGTACTGAACCCTTTTGTCGCGTTACCGCCCAGTACAACCAGGATATGCGCTACTGGCTGGAAACACCGACTATTCCCGCACCGCCCATCGAACTGGTTGAAATTGAGCGGCTGCGTTACCAGGAGTTACCGATATCCGCTTCCAGGGTACGTCAATTGCTGGTGAAAAACGATCTCACGGCTATCGCGCCGCTGGTCCCGGAAGCCACGCTGCACTACCTGCAGAATCTGCTTGAGCACTCCCGCCAGGACGCGGCAGTTCGTCAAAAGACCCCCGCATAAGAAACAGGTGAAAAATGAAAATAAAGCAGCCCGCCGTCGCAGGCACCCTTGAGTCTGGGGATGTGATGATACGCATCGCCCCACTCGATACGCAGGATATCGATCTGCAAATCAACAGCAGCGTTGAGAAACAGTTTGGCGATGCAATTCGCACCACCATTCTTGACGTTCTCGCCCGCTATAACGTGCGTGGCGTACAGCTAAATGTCGATGACAAAGGCGCACTGGACTGCATTTTACGTGCACGACTGGAAGCCCTGCTGGCGCGCGCCAGCGGTATCCCGGCTCTGCCATGGGAGGATTGCCAATGATTTCCGCTTCGCTGCAACAACGTAAAACTCGCACCCGCCGCAGCATGTTGTTCGTACCTGGCGCCAATGCCGCGATGGTCAGCAACTCCTTCATTTACCCGGCAGATGCCCTGATGTTCGACCTCGAAGACTCCGTGGCACTACGTGAAAAAGACACCGCCCGCCGCATGGTTTACCACGCGCTGCAACACCCGCTGTATCGCGATATTGAAACTATCGTGCGTGTTAACGCGCTGGATTCTGAATGGGGCGTTAACGACCTGGAAGCCGTCGTTCGCGGCGGCGCGGACATTGTGCGTCTGCCGAAAACCGACACAGCTCAGGACGTTCTGGATATCGAAAAAGAGATCCTGCGTATTGAAAAAGCCTGCGGTCGTGAAGCAGGCAGCACGGGGCTACTGGCGGCGATCGAATCTCCGCTGGGCATTACTCGCGCGGTAGAAATCGCTCACGCTTCCGAGCGTTTGATCGGTATTGCCCTCGGTGCAGAAGACTATGTGCGCAACCTGCGCACTGAGCGTTCCCCGGAAGGGACCGAACTGCTGTTCGCTCGTTGTTCCATTTTGCAGGCCGCGCGCTCTGCCGGTATTCAGGCATTCGATACAGTCTATTCCGATGCCAACAACGAAGCGGGATTCCTGCAAGAAGCGGCACATATCAAACAACTGGGCTTTGATGGCAAATCGCTCATCAACCCGCGTCAGATTGATCTGCTACACAACCTCTACGCGCCAACTCAGAAAGAAGTGGATCACGCACGCCGCGTCGTAGACGCCGCTGAAGCCGCCGCTCGCGAAGGTCTCGGCGTCGTTTCTCTGAACGGCAAGATGGTTGACGGTCCGGTTATCGATCGCGCCCGTCTGGTGCTCTCCCGTGCAGAACTTTCCGGCATCCGCGAAGAATAAGGCAATCCAAATGACGCAGAAAATTGAACAATCTCAACGACAAGAACGGGTAGCAGCCTGGAATCGTCACGCTGAATGCAATCTTGCCGCTTTCCAGAATTCGCCAAAGAAAACTTATCAGGCAGAAAGAACGCGTGATCGCAAACTATGCGCCAACCTGGAAGAGGCGATTCGTCGCTCTGGTTTACAGGACGGTATGACCGTCTCTTTCCACCACGCTTTCCGCGGCGGCGACCTGACCGTCAATATGGTGATGGACGTCATCGCGAAGATGGGCTTTAAAAATCTGACCCTGGCATCCAGTTCCCTGAGCGATTGCCATGCGCCGCTGGTAGAGCATATTCGTCAGGGCGTGATCACCCGCATTTATACCTCCGGTCTGCGCGGCCCGCTGGCGGAAGAAATCTCCCGGGGCCTGCTGGCTGAACCGGTACAAATCCACTCCCACGGCGGTCGCGTGCATCTGGTACAGAGCGGCGAACTGAACATCGACGTGGCATTCCTCGGCGTCCCATCCTGTGATGAATTCGGTAATGCCAACGGTTATACCGGCAAAGCCTGCTGCGGCTCTCTCGGCTATGCAATGGTTGATGCCGATAATGCAAAACAGGTGGTAATGCTCACCGAAGAGCTGCTGCCTTACCCGCACAATCCTGCCAGCATCAAACAGGATCAGGTTGATCTGATCGTCAAAGTTGATCGCGTGGGCGATGCAGCAAAAATCGGTGCGGGCGCAACCCGTATGACCACTAACCCGCGCGAACTGCTGATTGCCCGCAGCGCCGCGGATGTGATTGTCAACTCGGGCTACTTCAAAGAAGGTTTCTCCATGCAAACCGGGACTGGCGGCGCATCGCTGGCGGTAACCCGTTTCCTGGAAGACAAAATGCGTAGCCGCGACATTCACGCCGACTTCGCCCTCGGCGGTATCACCGCCACCATGGTTGATCTGCATGAAAAAGGGCTAATCCGTAAGCTGCTGGACGTACAGAGTTTTGACGGTCAGGCCGCGCAGTCGCTGGCACGTAACCCGAATCATATCGAAATCAGCGCTAACCAGTACGCCAACTGGGGTTCTAAAGGCGCATCAGTTGATCGTCTCGATGTAGTGGTGTTGAGCGCACTGGAAATTGACACCCAGTTCAACGTCAACGTGCTGACCGGCTCTGATGGCGTACTGCGTGGCGCTTCCGGCGGTCACTGTGATACGGCAATCGCCTCTGCCCTTTCCATCATCGTCGCGCCGCTGGTACGTGGCCGTATCCCGACACTGGTGGATAACGTGCTGACCTGCATCACCCCGGGCTCCAGCGTCGATATTCTGGTCACTGACCACGGTATCGCTGTAAACCCGGCTCGCCCGGAGCTGGCAGAACGTCTACAAGAAGCAGGCATTAAAGTGGTTTCCATTGAATGGCTGCGTGAACGTGCGCGTCTGCTGACCGGCGAACCACAGCCGATTGAATTCACCGACCGCGTTGTTGCCGTCGTGCGTTACCGCGATGGTTCGGTGATTGATGTTGTGCATCAGGTGAAGGAATAAACCATGCACCTGCTCCCTGAACTCGCCAGCCATCATGCGGTTTCTATTCCCGAGCTGCTCGTCAGCCGGGATGAAAGGCAAACACGGCAACACGCCTGGCTCAAACGCAATCCTGTTCCACTGGTCTCCTTTACCGTGGTTGCGCCTGGGCCGATTAAAGACAGCGAGATAACACGCCGAATTTTTAATCATGGCGTAACTGCCCTGTGTGCTTTAGCCGCAAAACAGGGTTGGCAAATTCAGGAGCAGGCTGCACGGGTTTCCGCTAGCGGACCGGAGGGCTTATTAAGCGTTGCCGCTCCGGCCCGTGAACTCAAGCTCGCGACTATTGAACTTGAGCATAGCCATCCTCTCGGGCGTTTGTGGGATATCGATGTCCTGACGCCCGAAGGCGAAATTCTCTCCCGTCGCGATTATTCACTGCCCGCTCGCCGTTGTCTGTTATGCGAGCAAAGCGCGGCTGTTTGCGCGCGCGGGAAAACCCATCAACTGACCGATTTACTCAACCGTATGGAGGCGCTGCTGAACGATGTCGATGCCTGCAACGTCAACTAAAACCACAAAGCTTGCTGCGTCATTAATCGATGATTACGCCCTGCTCGGCTGGCGCGCCATGCTGACTGAAGTCAATCTGTCACCAAAACCTGGCCTGGTGGATCGTATTAACTGCGGCGCGCACAAAGATATGGCGCTGGAAGATTTTCATCGTAGCGCGCTGGCGATTCAGAGCTGGTTACCGCGTTTTATTGAATTTGGCGCCTGTAGCGCAGAGATGGCGCCAGAAGCAGTACTCAGCGGATTACGCCCAATTGGTATGGCCTGTGAAGGCGATATGTTCCGTGCTACTGCGGGTGTGAACACCCATAAAGGCAGCATTTTTTCTTTAGGGCTGATATGCGCGGCGATTGGCCGTTTACTTCAACTCAACCAGCCGGTAACACCCAAAACCGTTTGTTCGACAGCGGCAAGTTTCTGCCGCGGTCTGACCGAGCGCGAACTGCGTACCAACAATCAACAGTTGACGGCAGGCCAACGTTTATACCAGCAGCTTGGTCTTACCGGCGCACGCGGTGAAGCCGAAGCGGGTTACCCGCTGGTGATCAACCACGCCCTACCGCACTACCTCACTCTGCTGGATCAGGGGATAGATCCTGAACTGGCATTGCTCGATACCTTACTGCTGCTGATGGCGATGAACGGCGATACCAACGTTGCATCGCGCGGCGGCGAGAGTGGCCTGCGCTGGCTCCAGCGCCGGGCACAAACACTATTAAACAATGGAGGCATCCGAACCTCCGCCGATCTCGATTATCTCCGCCAGTTCGACAGGGAGTGTATCGAACGAAATCTCAGTCCCGGCGGTAGCGCCGACCTACTGATTCTTACCTGGTTTTTAGCGCAGATTTAAAAATTAAGCACTTGATAAATTTGGAAATATAAATTGTCGGAGAACCCGTATGTCTTTAGCAAAAGATAATATATGGAAATTATTGGCGCCCCTGGTGGTGATGGGCGTCATGTTTCTTATCCCTGTACCTGACGGCATGCCGCCGCAGGCGTGGCATTACTTCGCTGTGTTTGTGGCAATGATTGTCGGAATGATCCTCGAACCAATCCCGGCAACGGCGATCAGTTTTATTGCAGTCACTATTTGCGTTATTGGCAGTAATTACCTGCTATTTGATGCCAAAGAATTAGCTGACCCCGCTTTTAATGCGCAAAAACAAGCGCTGAAATGGGGACTGGCAGGTTTTTCCAGTACCACCGTCTGGCTGGTATTTGGCGCATTTATCTTTGCACTAGGGTATGAAGTTTCTGGATTAGGGCGTCGTATCGCCCTGTTTCTGGTGAAATTCATGGGGAAACGCACGCTGACATTGGGTTATGCGATTGTCATTATCGACATTCTGCTGGCGCCGTTTACACCGTCAAACACTGCACGTACTGGTGGGACCGTTTTCCCGGTCATAAAAAACCTGCCACCGCTGTTTAAATCATTCCCGAACGATCCTTCCGCGCGTCGTATTGGCGGCTATTTAATGTGGATGATGGTCATCAGTACCAGTCTGAGTTCCTCCATGTTTGTTACCGGCGCGGCACCGAACGTGCTGGGTCTGGAGTTCGTCAGCAAAATAGCCGGCATCCAGATTAGCTGGTTACAGTGGTTCCTCTGCTTTCTACCGGTTGGCGTTATCTTACTCATCATTGCGCCGTGGCTTTCCTACGTACTGTACAAACCAGAAATCACGCACAGTGAAGAAGTGGCAACCTGGGCAGGTGACGAGCTGAAAACGATGGGTCGCCTGACTCGCAGAGAGTGGACGCTGATTGGCCTTGTCATTCTCAGCTTAGGTTTGTGGGTGTTTGGCAGTGAAGTGATTAACGCCACTGCGGTTGGCCTGTTGGCAGTTTCACTGATGTTGGCGCTACATGTTGTGCCGTGGAAAGACATTACTCGCTATAACAGCGCATGGAACACGCTGGTCAATCTGGCAACGCTGGTCGTTATGGCTAACGGTTTAACTCGTTCTGGCTTTATCGACTGGTTCGCCAGCACCATGAGTACGCACCTGGAAGGCTTCTCACCGAATGCTACAGTAATCGTCCTCGTACTGGTGTTCTACTTCGCGCACTATCTGTTTGCCAGCCTGTCTGCACATACCGCTACCATGCTGCCGGTAATTCTGGCAGTAGGTAAAGGTATTCCGGGCGTACCAATGGAACAACTGTGTATCCTGCTGGTGCTGTCTATCGGTATCATGGGCTGCCTGACACCGTACGCGACAGGTCCTGGCGTCATTATTTACGGCTGCGGCTATGTGAAGTCGAAAGATTACTGGCGTCTTGGCGCTATCTTCGGGGTGATCTACATCTCAATGCTGTTGCTGGTTGGCTGGCCGATTCTGGCTATGTGGAACTAATACGTTCGTCAATCGCTGAATAAATCAACAGGTCCGCCAGGTAAACCCACCTGGCGGGCTTTTTTATGATTTAATAGATAGTATTCAGTGTATGTATGAGTTTCACCTCCATTATGAAAACATTCTGCCGTAACACCGCTTTACTGGCGGCTTCTCTGCTCCCCTTCTCTTCAGGCAATGCCGCAGACTTACAGGCCAAACAGTATGGCGATTTTGATCGCTATGTACTGGCGCTCTCATGGCAAACCGGATTTTGCCAAAGCCAGCACGATCGAAATCGTAACGAACGAGATGAATGTCGCCTGCAAACCGAAACGGCCAACAAAGCCGATTTCCTGACCGTACACGGCCTGTGGCCTGGATTGCCTAAGTCTGTCGCAGCGCGCGGCGTTGATGAACGTCGCTGGATGCGCTTTGGCTGCGCCACCCGTCCAATCCCCAACTTGCCAGAAGCGCGCTCCAGTCGGATGTGTTCTTCACCAGAAACAGGGATATCACAGGAAACTGCGGCTGAGCTGAGTAAAGTTATGCCTGGCGCTGGCGGGCGTTCTTGTCTGGAACGTTATGAATACGCTAAACATGGCGCCTGTTTTGGTTTTGACCCGGACACTTACTTCGGTACGATGGTGCGTCTGAATAAAGAGATCAAAGAGAGCGATGCCGGACAATTTCTTGCCGATAACTACGGTAAAACGGTGAACCGCAGCGCTTTTGAAGCTGCCATCGCCAAAAGCTGGGGTAAAGAGAACGTTAAAGCGTTCAAGCTAACTTGCCAGGGCAACCCGGCATATCTGACTGAAATCCAGATTTCACTAAAAGCTGACGCCATCAACGCGCCACTTTCTGCAAGTTCATTCTTGCCACAACCCCACCCGGGCAACTGCGGTCAAACATTTGTGCTCGATAAAGTCGGCTATTAAGGGCAAGCCCACGGAGAATTAATTCATCACGAGGATTTATCCCTCAGGTAAAGACTTGATTAAGATTCATACAACAGGCTGACAATGAGGAATTCCCTGAATGTGACGTAAATCACTTCAAAGTGTGGGCAACAGTCAGTATCATCATGTGAGTTAAACCCTCGCCGCCTGACGGTGAGGGTTTTCTTTTGGGTATGTTTATCTGCGACACTCGCAGTACCGACGACATGGAGTAAAAATGTCCAGACCAACGATCATCATTAACGACCTGGATGCCGAACGCATCGATATTCTGCTGGAACAACCTGCTTATGCGGGTTTGCCAATCGCCGACGCGTTAAACGCAGAGTTGGATCGCGCCCAAATGTGTTCGCCAGAAGAGATGCCACACAACGTGGTAACGATGAACAGCCGGGTGAAATTCCGCAATCTTAGCGATGGCGAAGTCCGTGTGCGCACGCTGGTGTATCCGGCAAAAATGACCGACAGCAATACTCAGCTTTCCGTTATGGATCCGGTTGGCGCCGCACTGCTGGGATTACGCGTTGGCGACACCATTCACTGGGAACTTCCGGGCGGTACCGCAACCCACCTTGAAGTACTGGAACTCGAATATCAGCCAGAAGCCGCTGGCGACTACCTGCTTTAATCCCATCTGCACAAGCGTTACTCGCTTTGCTCAGAGGATGCACCTGCATCCTCTTTCCGCTCAAATATCAACCAGATTTATCATTTTGCTCTTTATTGCGAAGTTCTAATCTGAACAGGTTATCACCTGTGGAAGCCATTATGAGCGAAGCTCTCGGTATTACAGCATTTTATATATTCATAGCAGCGATTATTGTCGCCGCAGTGCTGTACCTTGAACAACGCTGGTAGCACCTGACTTTATTCATTTCCAGAATCGATATTTAATTAAAATCAAATCAACTCCGCAAATGATAGATTCATAATCAATAATGTGCTGTTATGTATTCATGCAAAAACAAGGAGAGAATGCTTATGTACAAAACAATCATTATGCCAGTGGATGTATTTGAAATGGAATTAAGTGACAAAGCCGTTCGTCACGCTGAATTCCTCGCCCAAAAAGATGGGGTTATCCATCTACTTCACGTATTACCAGGCTCCGCCAGCCTGAGTTTGCACCGTTTTGCCGCTGATGTTCGTCGTTTTGAAGAGCATCTGCAACATGAAGCAGAAGAGCGTCTGCAAACGATGGCCAGCCACTTCAGCATCGATCCTTCCCGTATTAAACAACATGTTCGTTTTGGTAGTGTTCGGGACGAAGTGAACGAGTTAGCGAAAGAACTCGACGCGGATGTCGTGGTTATCGGTTCACGCAACCCGTCTATTTCGACCCATCTGCTAGGATCTAACGCCTCCAGCGTAATCCGCCATGCGAATCTGCCGGTATTGGTCGTGCGCTAATTACGCAGAATCTGTATCGAGTCCTGCCCGGAGTCATCCCGGCGGGGCTTTTTTATGAGCAATAAAAAAGCCGCCCGGTTTGACCCTGGCGGCTAAACAATTGCAGGTGAATCTTACTTCTTTTTATGCTGTTTTAGTGCGAATCAGGTAATCAAAAGCACTCAGAGAGGCTTTAGCGCCTTCGCCAGTGGCGATGATGATCTGCTTGTACGGAACAGTTGTACAGTCACCAGCAGCGAATACGCCTTTGACGTTAGTTTCGCATTTCGCATCGATGATTATCTCACCCATGCGGTTACGTTCGACTGCGCCTTCCAGCCAGTTGGTGTTCGGCAGCAGACCAATCTGGACGAAAATACCGGCCAGTTCGATGTTGTGAATATCGCCGCTTACGCGATCACGGTATTCCAGACCAACGACCTTGCTACCGTCGCCTTTCACTTCGGTGGTTTGCGCATTCAGAATGATGTCGACGTTTTTCAGACTACGCAGTTTGTCCTGCAATACCTGGTCGGCTTTCATTTCTGGCGCAAACTCAAGCAGGGTTACGTGTTCAACAATACCAGCCAGGTCAATTGCCGCTTCCACGCCAGAGTTACCGCCACCAATCACCGCCACACGTTTACCTTTAAACAGCGGACCGTCACAGTGCGGGCAGTAAGTTACACCTTTAGTGCGATACTGTTCTTCACCCGGAACGTTCATGTTACGCCATTTCGCGCCGGTCGCCACGATAATGCTGCGAGCTTTCAGCACTGCGCCGGACGCAGTTTCAATCTGATGCAGACCGCCTTCAACAGCCGCCGGAATCAGCTTGCTGGCGCTCTGGCTGTCAATGACATCCACATCGTATTCATCAACGTGGACTTTCAGGGCGCCAGCCAGTTTCTGGCCTTCGGTCTTCGGCACAGAGATATAGTTTTCGATATCCACAGTATCGAGGATCTGACCGCCGAAACGTTCGCCCATCAGACCCGTGCGAATGCCTTTACGCGCGGAGTAAATCGCTGCTGCTGCGCCCGCCGGGCCGGAACCGACGATCAACACATCGTAAGCGTCGCGTTTGTTCAGCTCTTCTGCCGCACGTTTTTCTGCGCCAGTATCAATCTTCGCCACGATTTCAGTCAGCGTCATACGGCCCTGACCAAACTCTTTACCATTCACGAACACAGCCGGAACGCCCATCACGTTACGATCGGTGATTTCGTTCTGGAACGTACCACCATCAATCGCCGTGTGCTTAATGCGCGGATTCAATACGCTCATCAGGTTCAGCGCTTGTACTACGTCCGGGCAGTTGTGGCAGGAGAGCGAGTAATAAGTTTCGAATTCAAAATCACCATCAATATCGCGAATCTGCTCCAGCAGAGACTGCGCTTCTTTCGACGGATGACCACCGGTCCACAGCAGCGCCAGTACCAGCGAGGTGAACTCGTGACCCAGCGGGGAACCTGCAAAACGCGGCCCTTGGTTAGAACCTGGGTTAGTGATCAGGAAAGACGGCTTACGCACCGGCAAGCTGTTATCTTCTTTAAAGGTGACTTTGTCTGACAGTTCAGCGATTTCAGCCAACAGTTCCTTGATTTCTGCCGATTTTGCGCTGTCATCCAGCGTGGCAATCAACTCAACAGGCCTGGTCAATTTCTCAAGGTACGCCTTGAGTTGAGTTTTCATATTTGTGTCGAGCATGTTTATCTCCTGGGCTTTAAACATCATCATGCAAGCGGCCTCATTCGGCTACCTGGATGCAGCTTGCATCATGATGTAGAGAAGAAAATCGGGTGCCGCAGCACCCGTATTCTGGTGAATTTCCAGCTCTTTCGCGCCGGAGTTGGTGACGTGAAAGACGAAGGAAATTTAGATTTTACCAACCAGGTCCAGAGATGGAGCCAGAGTTGCTTCACCTTCTTTCCATTTAGCCGGGCAAACTTCACCTGGGTGAGAAGCAACATACTGAGCTGCTTTGATTTTGCGCAGCAGGTCAGACGCGTCACGACCAATGCCTTCAGCGGTAACTTCGATAGCCTGGATGATACCCTGCGGGTCAACAACGAAGGTTGCACGGTCAGCCAGACCTTCTTCTTCACGCATGTTGTCGAAGTTACGGGTCAGGGCGCCAGTCGGGTCGCCGATCATCGCATATTTGATTTTAGCGATGGTTTCAGAGCTGCTGTGCCATGCTTTGTGGGTGAAGTGAGTATCGGTAGATACTGCGTATACATCTACGCCCAGTTTCTGCAGTTCTTCGTAGTGGTCAGCAACGTCGCCCAGTTCGGTCGGGCATACGAAAGTAAAGTCAGCCGGGTAGAAGAAGAAGACGCTCCAGCGGCCTTCGGTGTCTTTCTCGGTGATTTCGATGAATTCGCCGTTTTTGAATGCCTGGTTTTTAAAAGGTTTAATTTTGGTGTTAATCAAGGACATCTATACTTCCTCCGTGTTTTCGATGGGATTAAGGTAACGCAATTCATTCGATTCAGCTAATGTGTTTCCATTATCAAATCGATAAGTTTTACCTTACAACCACCTCAAGACAACTTTGTGAACTTTGCACCGCCACAGGCGATAAAAGCAACCAGGGCCCCCTTTCCAGGTGACCGCGTAATCTGAGCTACCCTTTGGTATCTTCAGCGCCTGTTCAACAGGCTAAAGTGTTGCTCTGATAAATGCAGCAACGGCAAGGATTACAACACCCTCATACACAAAGGGCAATCATCTGGACTAAGCTCTCGCCTATGACAGTGATAGGTTATGCCTTTTACGCCGTTTTTGCACTGACTGAAAAGGACAAATTAATGTTAAAAAAGATACTTTTACTGACCTTACTTCCCGGAGCCGCTTTCGCAGAGGAACTTCCCGCGCCTGTAAAATCAATTGAAAAACAAGGCATTACAATCATCAAATCATTTGACGCGCCAGGGGGGATGAAAGGTTATCTCGGAAAGTATCAGGACATGGGAGTTACTATCTATCTGACTCCCGACGGCAAGCATGCCATCTCCGGTTATATGTATGACGAAAAAGGCGAAAATCTGAGCAACACCCTTATCGAAAAAGAAATTTATGCGCCAGCCGGACGCGAAATGTGGCAGCGAATGGAACAATCCCACTGGCTCCTCGACGGTAAAAAGGACGCTCCCGTTGTAGTCTACGTCTTCGCCGATCCGTTCTGCCCGTATTGCAAACAGTTCTGGCAGCAAACGCGCCCGTGGGTAGAATCAGGTAAAGTTCAGCTTCGAACTCTGCTGGTCGGCGTGATAAAACCAGAAAGCCCGGCCACTGCCGCGGCAATCCTCGCAGCAAAAG
>NZ_BBMY01000117.1 GCF_000759775.1 Escherichia albertii NBRC 107761 = DSM 17582 | reverse complement strand
CCCAAAACACCGAATGTATTATTGGCAGCGCATTTTGTTTGGTTATCAACAATAACCGTGTCAGATTTGCCGTAAACCTGGATGCTTTATCACGTAGTGGTGTGAAGGTGAACCCGGATGTATTAATGCTCGCACGGAATAAAAAAGATGGATAACGATAATTCTCCTGATAAGAGACCTACGTTTAAAAGAGCATTACGCAACATCAGCATGACCAGCATATTTATCACTATGACGCTGATTTGGCTGCTGCTTTCCGTGACGTCAGTACTGACTCTGAAACAATATGCACATAAAAACCTGACGCTCACCGCAGCGACAATGACTTACAGTCTGGAAGCTGATGTCGTTTTTGCCGATGGTCTGGCAGCGACAGAAACGCTGGCGGCCCTGGGTCAGCAAGGCCAATTTTCAACTGCTGAAGTACGCGATAATCAACACAATATCATTGCATCCTGGCACTACACCGCACGGGAACCAGGAGATACATTCAGTAATTTTATTAGCCATTGGCTCTTTCCGGCTCCCGTAATTCAACCGATTCGCCACAATGACAAAATCATTGGCGAGGTACAGTTAACTGCTCGCGACAGCTCAATCAGCCATTTCATTTGGTTTTCGCTCGCGGTCCTCACCAGCTGTATCCTGCTGGCATCAGGTATTGCAATCACCCTCACCCGCCATTTGCACAACGGTCTGGTAGAGGCGCTGAAAAACATTACTGATGTTGTTCATGATGTGCGTTCCAACCGCAATTTTTCCAGGAGAGTTTCCGAGGAACGCATCGAAGAGTTTCATCGCTTTGCTCTCGACTTCAATAGCCTGCTGGATGAAATGGAAGAATGGCAGCTTCGCCTACAGGCTAAAAATGCTCAGCTTTTGCGTACTTCCTTACATGACTCATTAACCGGACTGGCTAACCGTGCCGCATTTCGTAGCAGCATTAATGCGTTGATGAACGATTCCAACACCAGAAAGACCTCAGCGTTGCTGTTTCTTGATGGCGATAATTTCAAATATATCAATGATACCTAGGGTCATGCGACGGGCGATCAGGTATTGATTGCTGTGGCAAAACGGTTAACTGAATTTGCAGGAAAACGTCACCAGGCATACCGCATAGGAGGTGACGAGTTTGCTCTGGTGCTTTATAGCGTGCAGTCTGAATACGACGTTCAACATATCTGTACAGCACTCACACAAACTTTTAATCAACCATTCGATCTTCATAACTGCCATCAAGTTAGCATGTCCTTAAGTATTGGTTACGCGATGACCTGTGAACATGCCTCCGTCGAAAAATTACAAGAGCTGGCCGATTACAATATGTATCAGGCCAAACACCAGCGCGCTGAAAAGCTGGTGAAATAACAAGGAAATATCTGCATGATAAAGCAACTGATACTCCCTCTGGCGTTCTCTTCTCTGCTACTGACAGGTTGCCAGTCACCACAAGGGAAATTTACTCCCGAGCAAATCGCCGCAATGCAGTCTTATGGTTTTACTGAATCCGCTGGTGACTGGTCTCTTGGCTTATCTGATACCATTCTATTTGCTAAAAATGACTACAAATTGCTCCCGGAAAGTCAGCAGCAGATCCAGACCATGGCCGCAAAACTGAGCTCCACAGGCCTGAAACATGCCCGTATGGATGGGCATACTGACAATTACGGTGAAGACAGTTACAACGAAGCCTTATCGCTGAAGCGAGCTAATGTCGTCGCCGATGCGTGGGCAACAGGCGGACAAATACCTCGCAGTAATCTCACCACTCAGGGTTTAGGGAAAAAATATCCCGTTGCCAGTAACAAGACCGCACAGAGTCGCGCCGAGAACTGCCGCGTCGCTGTGGTGATAAACACACCTTAAACTTAACTACAGCAGATAAAAAAAGGGCCAGCCAATTGGCCAGCCCTTCTTAACAGGATGTCGCCTGAGCGAAATCTTAGTTAAGACGCTCTTTGATACGAGCAGCCTTACCAGTACGCTCACGCAGGTAGTACAGTTTAGCTTTACGAACAGCACCACGACGTTTGACAGTAATGCTGTCAACTACCGGAGAGTGAGTCTGGAAGACACGCTCAACGCCTTCGCCGTTGGAAATTTTACGAACAGTGAATGCAGAGTGCAGACCGCGGTTACGAATAGCGATAACCACGCCCTCGAATGCCTGCAGACGTTTTTTGGAACCTTCAACAACCCATACTTTCACTTCCACGGTATCACCCGGACGGAAGGAAGGTACGTCCTGCTTCATCTGCTCTTGTTCAAGTTGCTTAATAATGTTGCTCATAATTTAATCTCTTATCCTGGGTAAACTGATATTTCGGGGGGCTACGCCATCCCATCATGTTTATGTTGCTGTTGTGCGTGTTCCTTTTTGAACTCCGCCAGCAACCTTGCTTGCTCTTCAGTCAGAGCCAGGTTTTCCAGAAGTTCAGGTCTTCTAAGCCAGGTACGGCCCAGCGACTGCTTCAAACGCCAGCGACGTATCTCAGCATGGTTGCCCGACAGTAAGACTGACGGAACTTCCATCCCTTCTAACACCTCAGGCCGCGTATAGTGCGGGCAATCCAGCAATCCTTCAGCAAAGGAATCTTCCGTTGCTGAGGCTTCATGTCCCAGAACCCCCGGAATAAACCGGGAAACGGAATCAATCAGCGTCATCGCTGGTAACTCACCACCACTGAGAACGTAATCGCCGATTGACCATTCTTCGTCAATTTCGGTTTGGATCACGCGCTCATCTATACCTTCGTAGCGACCGCACACCAGAATCAATTTTTGATTCGTTGCCAGTTCGCTGACGCCCGCTTGATCAAGCTTGCGCCCCTGCGGTGACAGATAAATCACCTTAGCGCCTTCACCCGCCGCGGCTTTTGCTGCATGGATGGCGTCCCGTAAAGGTTGCACCATCATTAACATCCCCGGCCCGCCGCCGTAAGGACGATCGTCCACGGTACGGTGTCGGTCATGCGTGAAGTCACGAGGACTCCAGCTCTGGATGCTCAGCAGGCCATTTTTTACTGCCCGGCCAGTTACCCCGTAATCGGTAATTGCGCGGAACATTTCAGGAAACAGGCTAATTATGCCAATCCACATAGCGCCGTCTTTTACCGTTTATCCGGTGGTTTAAAAACCAGGATCCCAATCTACTTCGATTAAACGAGTAGCGAGATCGACTTTCTTGATAACCTGCCCATCGAGGAACGGTACGAGACGTTCCTTGATACCAAATGCATCTTTCAGGTTTGCCTTAATGACGAGAACGTCATTAGATCCGGTTTCCATCATGTCGACGACTTTACCGAGATCGTAGCCTTCAGTGGTTACTACCTGGCAGCCCATCAGGTCTTTCCAGTAGTAGTCACCTTCTTCAAGCTGAGGCAGTTGCGAAGAATCCACGACAATTTCACAATTCGTCAGCAGGTTCGCCGCATCACGATCGTCAACGCCTTTCAGCTTGATGATCATGTCCTGATTGTGGTGCTTCCAGCTTTCCAGCTGAACTTGCTGCCACTGACCCGCCTTCTGGATAAACCAAGGCTGATAGTCAAAAATGCTTTCGGCGTCTTCGGTGGAAGAAAACACTCTGAGCCACCCACGAATACCGTAAGACGACCCCATTTTTCCCAAAACGATGGGATCAACAGGTGCTTGCGCGGTGAGTTGTTTGCTCATCATGACCACAGTGACAGATTAAGCTGCTTTGTTTACTTCTTTGATCAGCGCAGCAACGCGATCAGAAATAGTTGCGCCCTGGCCAACCCAGTGAGCGATGCGATCCAGATCCAGGCGAGTGCCTTCTTCTTTTTCACTAGCTATTGGGTTGAAGAAACCAACGCGCTCAATGAAGCGACCGTTGCGTGCATTACGGCTGTCAGCGACAACAACCTGGTAGAACGGACGCTTTTTAGCGCCGTGACGTGCTAAACGAATAGTTACCATAACATCCTCTTGTGTGAATAAAACAACCGGACCCCATCGAGGAACGGAGTCCGGTGTCATATTAAAAGCCCGAAAATTTTACTCATTTTTGCGGGAATTGCAATCAACAGTTGCCAACTCTGCTGTAAAAGGCCGTCGGCGGTGCAGCCAGTTTGGTGCCGGAGTGAGCACAGTCACCGGAGCGTACACGCAGTACGTGAGGATGACGAGCACACTCCGGTGCCGAAATGGCAAACAAGCCAGGACGATTAGCGACCAGGAAATCCCGGCGGCATCATCCCTTTCATACTTCTCATCATCTTCGCCATTCCGCCCTTCTTCATCTTCTTCATCATGCGCTGCATGTCGTCGAACTGTTTCAGAAGACGGTTAACGTCCTGCACCTGCATCCCGCAACCGGCAGCGATACGGCGTTTACGCGAACCTTTGATGATTTCTGGCTTAGCACGCTCTTTCAGCGTCATCGAGTTGATGATCGCTTCCATACGCACCAGCACTTTATCGTCCATCTGCGATTTCACATTATCCGGGATCTGCCCCATGCCCGGCAGTTTGCCCATCAAACTGGCCATGCCGCCCATATTTTTCATCTGGCGTAGCTGCTCAAGGAAGTCGTTGAGATCGAAGCCGTCACCTTTTTTCAGCTTACTGGCTAATTTCTCTGCCTGCGCACGGTCAACTTTGCTTTCGATATCTTCGATCAGCGACAGCACGTCACCCATGCCGAGAATACGGGAAGCGATACGATCCGGGTGGAACGGCTCCAGCGCCTCAGTTTTCTCGCCAACGCCAAGGAATTTGATTGGTTTTCCGGTGATGTGACGAATAGAGAGCGCCGCACCGCCGCGGGCATCACCGTCCACTTTGGTCAACACGACACCGGTCAGCGGTAACGCTTCATTGAATGCTTTCGCCGTATTGGCCGCATCCTGACCGGTCATGGCGTCGACCACAAACAAGGTTTCAACCGGATTAATCGACGCATGGACCTGTTTGATCTCATCCATCATCGCTTCGTCAACGTGCAGACGACCGGCAGTATCCACCAGCAGCACATCGTAGAATTTCAGCTTCGCTTCTTTCAGCGCCGCGTTAACGATATCTACCGGCTTCTGACCAACATCGGAAGGGAAGAAATCGACGCCAACCTGCTCTGCCAGCGTCTCAAGTTGTTTGATTGCTGCCGGACGATAAACGTCGGCTGAAACCACCAGCACTTTCTTCTTGTGCTTCTCGCGCAGGAACTTACCGAGTTTACCAACGCTGGTCGTTTTACCGGCACCTTGCAGGCCCGCCATCAGCACGACCGCTGGCGGTTGCGCAGCCAGATTCAGGGTCTGGTTCTCTTCGCCCATCGCCGCAACCAGCTCGTTACGGACGATTTTGACGAACTCCTGCCCCGGCGTCAGGCTCTTGTTAACTTCATGACCAACCGCTTTCTCTTTTACGCGATTGATAAACTCACGCACTACCGGCAGGGCGACGTCCGCCTCCAGCAGCGCCATGCGCACTTCGCGCAGCGTATCTTTAACGTTGTCTTCAGTGAGGCGTCCACGGCCACTGATATTGCGCAGCGTGCGCGACAAACGATCGGTTAAATTATCAAACATTGTCTCTCGCCTGGGGTGGAAACGGTTGGCCGCAATCGCGACACATCATCTGTATTTTGCCGCAGTATAACATGAAGGCGTCTTTGTTGTTATGCAACGGTTGGAGCAGCGTTCACCTGACGCTATACTGCTTTTCTTTCTCATTGCTCAAACTGTCGACATCACTATGCCCGTTTTTGCTCTGCTCGCGCTTGTCGCCTACTCCGTCAGCCTCGCGCTGATTGTTCCTGGACTGCTGCAAAAAAACGGCGGCTGGCGGCGAATGGCTATTATTTCTGCGGTCATCGCGCTGGTCTGCCACGCAATCGCTCTGGAAGCCCGCATCCTGCCCGACTGTGATAGCGGACAAAACCTCAGCCTGCTGAACGTTGGTTCGCTGGTCAGTTTGATGATCTGTACGGTAATGACCATCGTGGCTTCTCGCAATCGTGGCTGGTTGCTACTCCCCATTGTCTATGCCTTTGCGCTCATCAACCTGGCGCTGGCGACTTTCATGCCCAATGAATACATCACCCATCAGGAAGCAACACCAGGGATGCTGATGCACATTGGCTTGTCGCTCTTTTCCTATGCCACGTTGATTATCGCCGCCTTGTATGCCCTACAACTGGCATGGATTGATTACCAATTGAAGAACAAGAAGCTGGCGTTTAGTCAGGAAATGCCGCCGCTAATGAGTATCGAGCGCAAAATGTTCCACATCACGCAGATTGGCGTGGTGCTATTGACGCTCACACTTTGTACCGGCCTGTTCTATATGCATAACTTATTTAGCATGGAAAATATCGACAAGGCCGTGCTCTCTATCGTGGCATGGTTTGTCTATATTGTGCTGTTGTGGGGGCATTATCATGAAGGATGGCGAGGACGCCGCGTCGTCTGGTTTAACGTCGCTGGCGCAGTCATTCTGACTCTGGCTTACTTCGGCAGCCGAATTGT
Source organism: Escherichia albertii NBRC 107761 = DSM 17582 (assembly GCF_000759775.1). Lineage (GTDB taxonomy): Bacteria > Pseudomonadota > Gammaproteobacteria > Enterobacterales > Enterobacteriaceae > Escherichia > Escherichia albertii. The sequence continues at coordinate 9,224 of NZ_BBMY01000117.1, read as the reverse complement.
TCAGCAGTTAATCAGCTAAACCAGAAAAGGAGTTTCCCCTGGAACATATCTCTACTACCACGTTGATCATTATTCTGATCATAATGGTGGTCATTTCAGCCTATTTCTCCGGCTCAGAAACCGGAATGATGACACTCAACCGCTATCGTTTGCGGCACATGGCGAAGCAGGGTAATCGCTCGGCAAAACGAGTCGAAAAGTTACTGCGCAAGCCAGACCGCCTGATAAGTCTGGTGTTAATCGGCAATAACCTGGTCAATATCCTCGCTTCCGCTCTCGGCACCATTGTTGGGATGCGTTTGTACTGTGATGCGGGCGTAGCAATTGCGACCGGCGTGCTGACCTTTGTGGTGCTGGTTTTTGCTGAAGTCTTGCCGAAGACCATTGCCGCGCTGTATCCAGAAAAAGTCGCCTATCCGAGTAGTTTTTTACTGGCGCCGCTACAAGTCCTGATGATGCCGCTGGTCTGGTTGCTCAACGCGATTACCCGAATGTTGATGCGCATGATGGGCATTAAAACCGATATCGTGGTCAGCGGCTCTTTGAGTAAAGAAGAGTTGCGCACCATTGTGCACGAATCGCGGTCGCAAATTTCCCGTCGCAACCAGGATATGCTGCTATCAGTGCTCGATCTGGAAAAAATGACCGTTGATGACATCATGGTGCCGCGCAGTGAAATTATCGGTATTGATATCAACGATGACTGGAAATCGATTCTCCGTCAGCTCTCCCACTCTCCTCACGGGCGCATCGTGCTGTACCGTGACTCGCTGGATGACGCCATCAGCATGCTGCGTGTACGTGAAGCCTGGCGGTTAATGTCGGAGAAAAAAGAGTTCACCAAAGAAACCATGCTACGCGCCGCGGATGAAATCTATTTTGTGCCGGAAGGTACGCCGCTCAGCACGCAGCTGGTCAAATTTCAGCGCAATAAAAAGAAAGTTGGTCTGGTCGTCAACGAGTACGGAGACATTCAGGGGCTGGTGACGGTCGAAGATATTCTGGAAGAGATTGTCGGAGATTTCACCACGTCGATGTCGCCAACACTTGCCGAAGAGGTCACGCCACAAAACGACGGTTCGGTGATTATCGATGGTACCGCCAACGTGCGGGAAATTAACAAAGCCTTTAACTGGCATCTGCCGGAAGATGATGCCCGCACGATCAATGGCGTCATTCTGGAAGCTCTGGAAGAAATTCCTGTTGCAGGCACTCGTGTGCGTATTGGCGAGTACGATATCGATATTCTCGACGTACAGGACAATATGATTAAGCAGGTAAAAGTTTTTCCTGTGAAACCGCTGCGCGAAAGTGTGGCGGAGTAACGAAAACGGCCCGGCATTCGCATGCAGGGCCGTGATTTATTACGAAACAAAAATTAATCTTTTGCTTTCGCTACAGTAACCATCGCCGCGCGAATCGTACGACCGTTCAGCGTATAACCCTTCTGCATAATGCCCAGTACGTTACCTGGCTCAACGTCATCAGATTCCACCATCGCGATAGCCTGATGCACATTCGGGTCCAGTGGTACGTTAGTTTCAGAGATAACTTCAACACCAAACTTACGCACTACATCCAGCATCGATTTCAACGTCAGCTCAATACCTTCAACCATCGCAGACATATCCGGGTTGGCTTTATCAGCCACTTCCAGCGCACGATCCAGGCTATCAATCACCGGCAGCAATTCGTTGATGAATTTCTCCAGCGCAAATTTGTGGGCTTTTTCAATATCCAGCTCAGTACGACGACGCAGGTTTTCCATTTCCGCTTTTACGCGCAAAATGCCGTCACGCTCACGGGCCTGGGCTTCAGCCAGCTGAGCTTCGAGATTCGCAATTTTTTCATCGCGCGGATCCACCTGCTCAGCAGAAGCGTCTGGCTCAACTGCCTCAATCTCTTCGTGCTGATCCATGATAATTTCTTCCGGGGCTTGCCCCTCAGGCGTTTTCTGTTCTTTACTACTCATGAATTTCTCCGCGTTTTTTTCGCATTCATCTCGCTAACTTCGCTTATTATGGGGATCAGTTTCAGGGTTTCAAGGGAAGCACTCACATTGTCATCAATCTTCGCAACAAGGACCTCGGAAAATGAATAATCATTTCAAGTGTATTGGCATTGTGGGACACCCACGGCACCCCACTGCACTGACAACACATGAAATGCTCTACCGCTGGCTGTGCACAAAAGGTTACGAAGTTATCGTTGAGCAGCAAATCGCTCACGAATTACAACTAAAGAATGTGAAAACCGGTACGCTTGCAGAGATTGGTCAAACGGCAGATCTCGCGGTGGTGGTCGGAGGCGACGGCAATATGCTGGGAGCAGCGCGCACGCTCGCTCGCTACGACATTAAAGTCATTGGCATAAACCGTGGCAATCTGGGTTTCCTGACCGACCTCGATCCCGACAACGCTCAGCAACAATTAGCCGATGTGCTGGAAGGTCACTACATCAGCGAAAAACGTTTTCTGCTGGAGGCGCAAGTCTGCCAGCAAGATTGCCAGAAGCGCATCAGCACGGCGATTAACGAAGTGGTGCTTCACCCCGGAAAAGTAGCGCATATGATTGAGTTCGAAGTTTATATCGACGAGATCTTTGCATTTTCTCAGCGTTCCGATGGACTGATTATTTCGACGCCTACAGGTTCTACCGCCTATTCCCTCTCGGCGGGCGGGCCGATTCTGACACCCTCACTGGATGCAATTACTCTGGTGCCCATGTTTCCACATACGCTGTCGGCACGACCATTGGTCATTAACAGCAACAGCGCGATTCGTCTGCGCTTTTCGCATCGCCGTAACGACCTGGAGATCAGCTGTGACAGTCAGATAGCGCTACCGATTCAGGAAGGTGAAGATGTCCTGATTCGTCGCTGTGATTACCATCTGAATCTGATTCATCCTAAAGATTACAGCTATTTCAATACATTAAGCACCAAGCTCGGCTGGTCAAAAAAATTATTCTAATTTTGCGCCAGCCTCTTTACTGTATATAAAACCAGTTTATACTGTTCATATTAACAGTAATGGTTTTTCATACAGGAAAACAACTATGTTGGCACAACTGACCATCAGCAACTTTGCTATCGTTCGTGAGCTTGAGATTGATTTTCACAGCGGTATGACCGTAATAACCGGCGAGACCGGCGCGGGTAAATCTATTGCAATAGATGCTCTCGGTCTTTGTCTCGGTGGTCGCGCTGAAGCCGACATGGTGCGTACCGGCGCTGCTCGCGCTGACCTGTGCGCCCGTTTTTCGCTAAAAGATACGCCAGCGGCACTGCGCTGGCTGGAAGAAAACCAACTGGAAGATGGTCACGAATGCCTGCTGCGTCGAGTTATCAGTAGCGATGGCCGCTCTCGTGGTTTCATCAACGGTACGGCCGTTCCACTATCGCAGCTGCGCGAACTGGGTCAGTTACTCATTCAGATCCATGGTCAGCACGCTCATCAATTACTCACCAAATCCGAGCACCAAAAATTCCTGCTTGATGGCTACGCCAATGAAACGTCTCTGCTCCAGGAAATGCTTGCACGTTATCAATTGTGGCATCAAAGCTGCCGCGACCTGGCGCATCATCAACAGTTAAGTCAGGAACGCGCAGCCCGAGCGGAACTGCTGCAATATCAGTTAAAAGAACTGAACGAATTTAATCCACAGCCCGGAGAGTTTGAGCAAATCGACGAAGAGTACAAACGCCTGGCGAACAGCGGTCAATTGTTGACTACCAGCCAAAATGCATTGACATTAATGGCCGACGGTGACGACGCAAACCTACAAAGCCAGCTTTACACGGCTAAACAACTGGTGAGCGAATTGATTGGCATGGACAGCAAACTGTCTGGCGTACTTAATATGCTGGAAGAAGCTACCATCCAGATTGCTGAAGCCAGTGACGAATTGCGCCATTATTGCGACCGACTGGATCTCGATCCCAACCGCTTGTTTGAGCTTGAACAACGTATCTCAAAGCAGATTTCGCTGGCACGTAAACACCACGTTAGCCCGGAAGCATTGCCACAATATTATCAATCTCTGCTCGAGGAACAGCGGCAACTGGACGATCAGGCTGACTCACAAGAAACTCTCGCGCTGGCGGTAACGAAACACCATCAGCAGGCGCTAGAAACGGCACGCGCATTACACCAACAACGCCAACATTATGCAGCTGAGCTGGCACACCTGATCACCGACAGTATGCATGCACTCTCCATGCCGCATGGGCAGTTTACAATTGATGTAAAATTTGACGAGCACCACCTGGGGGCTGACGGAGCTGATCGCATTGAGTTTCGGGTAACTACCAACCCGGGTCAGCCAATGCAGCCAATTGCTAAAGTCGCTTCTGGCGGTGAATTGTCGCGTATTGCACTGGCGATTCAGGTCATTACCGCGCGTAAAATGGAAACCCCGGCGCTGATTTTCGATGAAGTGGATGTGGGTATTAGCGGTCCGACAGCGGCCGTCGTCGGCAAATTGCTACGTCAGCTTGGCGAATCAACCCAGGTGATGTGTGTTACCCATTTGCCGCAAGTCGCAGGATGCGGTCATCAACACTATTTTGTCTGCAAAGAAACCGATGGTGCGATGACAGAAACTCATATGCAATCGCTGGACAAAAAGGCGCGTCTGCAGGAACTGGCGCGCCTACTTGGCGGTAGTGAAGTCACTCGCAACACACTGGCGAACGCGAAAGAACTACTTGCAGCGTAAACTTTTTTGCTGCTTCACGGTCAGAGTAGACAGCAAAACGCCGTAAGACCAGAAAGCAAAAGGTTTTAAAGTGATGAAAGGTCTATTATCATCGGCATATTACAGATGAGCCACGTACTGCTCGGGCCCGAAAAGGAATCAAATCACTATGCGCTGTAAAACGCTGACTGCTGCTGCAGCAGTACTATTGATGTTGACTGCAGGCTGTTCCACTCTGGAGCGAGTGGTTTACCGTCCTGACATCAACCAGGGGAACTATCTGACTGCTAACGACGTATCCAAAATACGCATTGGCATGACGCAACAACAAGTTGCGTATGCATTGGGTACACCGCTAATGTCCGATCCATTTGGCACTAATACCTGGTTCTATGTGTTCCGCCAACAACCAGGTCATGAAGGCGTAACGCAGCAAACGCTGACGTTAACCTTTAATAGCAGCGGCGTATTAACCAATATTGATAACAAACCTGCTCTAAGCGGCAACAAATAAAATAGCTGTAAAAAGGTGCTCATTGAGCGCCTTTTTTTCTGTCTGCTATTTATTCGCCGATTTCTCTGCTCGTTGCCTGCGCAGCTCTTTCGGATCGGCAATGAGGGGACGATAAATCTCCACCCGATCGCCATCATGCACAATATCGCTGAGTTTCGCCGGACGGCTGTAAATGCCGACTTTGTTTTTAGTTAAATCGATATCCGTACGCAGTTCTAACAAACCGCTGGCGCGAATCGCCTCTTCAACTGTCGCACCTTCCTGCAACTTTACACGTTGCAGGTATTGCCTCTCTGGTAATGCGTAAGCCACCTCAACAGCAATTTTACCGGACACTGTAAACCTCTTTTGCACGAGCAGTGAAAGCCTGCACCATATTAGAGGCCAGGTCTTTAAAGACACGACCAAAAGCGAGCTCAATCAACTTATTAGTAAACTCAAAGTCAAGATGAAACTCAATGCGGCACGCTTCTTGATTCAGTGGAGTAAACTTCCAACCACCAATCAATTTCTTGAACGGCCCATCAACCAGATTCATTAGAATACTTTGGTTATTTATTAGCTGGTTACGGGTAGTAAACGTCTTGCTAATCCCAGCTTTAGAGACATCAACAGCAGCGGTCATCTGCCCAGGTGTGTACTCCAGAATCCGGCTTCCGGTGCAACCAGGCAAAAACTGAGGATAAGACTGAACGTCATTCACTAACTGATACATCTGCTCCGCGCTGTAGGGCACCAGTGCGGTCCGGCTAATCTGAGGCATAACAATTTCCATCAACAAAAATCCAACAAATAATATCATTTATCCTGCTGTAAAAAAAACGCTATCCCGGCGCTGGGTAACATCGGGTTCATGCTAATATAGAGCCTTGTCCCCCGCAGGATTAATATGGGGTGTTTTCGATTTCAGATTACCGATGATTCACGACGCTTATGACGAAGAAAAAAGCACATAAACCTGGTTCAGCGACCATAGCGCTCAACAAGCGCGCCCGTCACGAATATTTTATTGAAGAAGAGTTTGAAGCGGGGCTTGCCTTGCAAGGCTGGGAAGTTAAATCCTTACGCGCAGGAAAAGCCAATATTAGCGACAGCTATGTCCTTCTGCGCGACGGTGAAGCATTCCTGTTTGGCGCTAACATTACGCCAATGGCTGTGGCTTCTACACATGTAGTGTGCGATCCAACTCGTACCCGCAAATTACTTCTCAACCAGCGTGAACTGGATTCTCTCTATGGTCGCGTAAACCGCGAAGGCTATACCGTAGTGGCGCTCTCCCTGTACTGGAAAAATGCCTGGTGCAAAGTAAAAATCGGCGTCGCCAAAGGTAAGAAACAACACGATAAACGTTCTGATATCAAAGAGCGCGAATGGCAGGTGGATAAAGCGCGTATCATGAAGAACGCCCATCGTTAAATCTACATAAGTGGCACTAATCAAATTCTCACCGCGCCTCCCTATCCGGTGGCGCGAATGAGCATCTTGTCGACTATCAAATCTGACACAGATGTAGCCATCCCATTGCTTAATCGAAGAAAAATCATACTATGCAGACGCTAATTCCCGGATGGTAACGCCTTTGGGGCTAGTCATTGCGCTTAAAAATCTGGTATACTTAACATTACACATTGGGGCTGATTCTGGATTCGACGGGATTTGCGAAACCCAAGGTGCATGCCGAGGGGCGGTTGGCCTCGTAAAAAGCCGCAAAAAATAGTCGCAAACGACGAAAACTACGCTTTAGCAGCTTAATAACCTGCTTAGAGCCCTCTCTCCCTAGCCTCCGCTCTTAGGACGGGGATCAAGAGAGGTCAAACCCAAAAGAGATCGCGTGGAAGCCCTGCCTGGGGTTGAAGCGTTAAAACTTAATCAGGCTAGTTTGTTAGTGGCGTGTCCGTCCGCAGCTGGCAAGCGAATGTAAAGACTGACTAAGCATGTAGTACCGAGGATGTAGGAATTTCGGACGCGGGTTCAACTCCCGCCAGCTCCACCAATCGTGATTGGACGGTGTAAGGACAACACCAACAAAAACAGGAAGTTAGCAGTCTCAGCAGGACACCGACCAGACGGTGAGGAGACAAGAGCCGCGGCTCCCTGGTGACATGAAAGTTCGCTGATATGCAATGCCGTTCACTTAAGCGGAACGGTACTGAGCTTCACCGAATAGCGGATTTTTGATATCTTAACCGCCTCCGGCCCTGATAGTCGGGGGCGTTTTGTTATGAAAACCGTTTCCAGTGCCCCTTCAGATGCTCCAGTCGTTTCGGGATGGTCCCCTATGACGCCGTGTTTCCCGGCACTATCATTTCGAGAGCGTTCAGAATTCTGTGTAAATGCCCTTTCCCAGGCGGTCACCAAACTCGATAATAAAGTGGCATTATCCATTTCTGTGACGCGGCCTAGATTGCCAGCCACACAACCTTTTTTACGGCCTCGTCCATCGGAAAGATCTTGCCATATAAATATTCGTATTATATTTCAATTCGTTTTTGAGTAACGCGTTTCGCGTTTGCTTGCTTTTATTACGCGAACAAAATGTAAGCATCCTGAGAGAAAGCTTTTCGTGTCTGTAAAAAGGCCTGCCAGATGGCAGGCCTGATTCAACAGTCTGTCAGAAAGAATAACGGAAGTTGGCGTTTATCGCATTATCCACGTTATATTTCCCGAACGCTGATTTCTCCAGCTCCAGACCAAAACGCATATTGTCCTTAATTTCCGCATTCATCCCCACATTCATCAGCATCCTGCTGTCTTTTTCGCCTTCAAAACGTTTCTCTCCAGATGCATCCCGCAGAACTGTCTCTCCATTCGCCAACAGGTCGAACTGATAACCCAACCCGGCTCGCGCTGTAATTTTCCAGTCATCTCCAGAGAAAGTTCTTCCCACATCAACACCGGTACGACCAATCAGTGGGTTATAATCCTTGTCTTTCATGGTCAGTGCCATTCCCCGGTCTTCCCAGTTAAAGGATTTTCCTGAAACAGAACCGTAAACCAGCTCCATCTGAGGTTCCACCCAGGATTCTTCCGACAGGTGGTAACGATACCCGACTTCAGCACCGGCATACCAAGAATGAGAGCTGTAGTCTTTTTCTCCCAGTGAGGCAAAATTCGCCGTGTACTGATTATCGTGATGGAGATATTTACCAATCAGGTCAAAATAAGCCCCGGAATTAAAGAGCGCAGATGCATACAGACCACCACCCACTGATTTTGTTTTACCACTGAATGCATGACTGTCCGCATTACTGTCCGTATAGGTCAACAATGCACCAGTAAACAAGTCCACACCATCCAGCTCATGCTTTCTGTCTGCACCAATCTGAACGTGCGTGTAGTTATCGCTGTAACCACCGTCTGCCGAACCGGTACCGTTCATGATACGCGCCCATACACCGGCATCCCCCTGCGTATCACGCAGGTCACCCATACGCTTGTTCAGGTTGTTGACCTCTGTCAGGAAGGATTTATAACCTGACGCCATAAAGTCCGTTGCTGTTTTCGAGGTTCCTGCATCAGCAACAGTCTGATAGCCTGTCAGCATCCATTTTGTGGCAGTGTCAGTTTTTTCTGTGCTGATTACAGGCGTGACATTACTGAAACCAATTAACTGAGTTCCGGCTTTAAACGTTTTCTCGTCACTCCCTTTCGGTGCAGTAATTAACGTCACGTTCGTACCATTGGCAGGTTTGTTTAAAAAGTCAACCAGAACGGTATTATTAATGCCCGACAGTTTATTCGAGATATTCAGCTGGTCAGCCTTACTGTTGTTGGTATGCATCAGGAACGTGGAGTTATCTGCGTTAAGCTCTTTTACCTGTAAGGTGGCAAAGTCTTTCCCACCTCCCAGTTCAATTCGACCCCCAGCACTCTTCAGCGTTCCAACCGTTGAGTTTCCGTTAGAAAGCCACAGAGCATTTTTCATATTTACAGTACTCTGCTCACCCGTAATGTTGCCACTCAAAACAGCGTTATATCCCTTCATTAAGGAGCTGAATAACGGAGTGAACCG
>NZ_BBMY01000118.1 GCF_000759775.1 Escherichia albertii NBRC 107761 = DSM 17582 | reverse complement strand
TGCACAGTTTGCTTTTAGATCATCAGGGCAAAAGTACCGGCCCAAACGATGACCATAAAAGAAATGCCCATAAAGAAATATTTCACTTTACATCTCTCCGCGTAATTTACTGTTACGCCTGAATGACTTCATTACACCTGCTACAGTGAGTTGACACCGGGCAAAACGACCTTAAAAGTTCTCTGTTTTGCCGTGGGCGCCACCCCAGAATTCTGAGCTAATCTGCTCGAGACGGCGCTAATGTACGCCTAAAAATGGGACGAAACAAGAGGCATTTTCTTATTTACTTTTAGTAACTTACGAGTGTCTCATATCGGCGACAGTTTAATTTCTGGCAGTAATAATTCACGATTCAGCGAAGGAAAAAACTTAAGAAAAAAGCCATAAAAACCATGAGGTTATTATGGCTGATTCGAGGAGGATGAGTGCAGCGGTTATTTGTTAAACGTATAACGACGCTTCGCCCACGGGACGGGTTTTAAAGCGGCGGTGGATCCAGAGATACTGCTCCGGCGCACGCATAATCTCTTTCTCAATAATTTTGTTCATGTAAGCAGCAGCCTGATTTTCATCTGCCGGATAACCTTGCATCTCCGGCGTAATAAACAGACGGTAACCGCTGTAATCGACTTTTCTCACCATCGTTACGGTTAGCATGGCTGCGCCAGAAAGGCGAGAGAGCACATAGGTACCGTTAGTCGTCGCGACATCTTTTACCGCGAAGAAAGGAGCGAAAGAGCTGCCTTTACGACCATAATCCTGGTCGGGGGCGAACCACACGGCTTCGCCTTTTTTCAGTGCGCCGACGATACCACGCAGATTATTTCTGCCGATCATCGCTTTATTAGAGCGCATGCGGCCACGTGTCTGCACCCACTCCATTAGCTGGTTATTATGCGGGCGGTAAGTGGCCATCATCGGCTGACACAGGCCCATCACGCGGCCACCCAGTTCCAGCGACATAAAATGCACGCCGACCACCATAACGCCGCGATTTTGCATTTGCGCGCGTTTGAGGTTATCCAGGCCATCAACATCAAACCATTTACGTACGCGATGATCGGGCCAGAACCAGGCCATTCCGGTTTCTACCAGCGCCATACCAAGCGCACGAAAGTTTTCAGCGATCATCTTCTCGCGTTGTTCAACTGAATATTGTGGGAAGCAAAGCTCAAGGTTTTTGCGCGCGATGGATTCACGACGTTTAAGAAACGGTCTGGCCATTGTGCCGATGCGTGTACCAAGAAAACACAGGGCAGGGTAAGGAAGCTGTACCCAAAGCCAGAGTACACCCAAACCAAACCACGTGAACCAGTAGCGAGGATGGAGAAACTCGCGAGAAAATTTGCGTTGTGGAAACATAGTTACCTTCTGTAGATACGCGTTGTTGTATCGCAGAAGATTTCTTGTCAACAGCGGTACACTCAATTGATTAGGCCATCATGTACGACAATGGTTCCTGTAAAGAGTGTAAAGACTAGTCAGGACAAAACCACGAGGAGCATGAATGCGGTCCTTCTACTTTATCATTAGCAGCCTGCTTTTCGCCACTGTTTATTAGTCACTCTGCGTGAATATATTTTAGTGTGATATTAGCGCCAGGCTAACATCTTGTTTTTATTTTATTGTCCGTAGGAAAAGAAAAAATCTCTGGCAAAGATTGCCAAAATTGCCAATGGTTAAGGATTGTCTTATTATTAAAATGATTGATGTTACAGGTTTTTTAGCGAGGCAGGAGGTTGAGCTATGATTTATTTATGGATGTTTCTCGCCCTTTGTATTGTTTGTGTCAGTGGATACATAGGACAGGTATTGGGCGTGGTATCAGCAGTCTCTTCCTTCTTCGGAATGGTGATCCTCGCCGCCATTATTTATTACTTCACTATGTGGTTAACTGGCGCTAATGAGCTGGTAACGGGCATATTTATGTTTATTGCTCCGGCTTGTGGTTTGATGATCCGTTTTATGGTGGGATACGGAAAACAATAACCTTGAAGGGCAGAAATATTTTGGCAGTGCTGGAATTAAATTATTCCAGCCTGCGCTGAACGTTCAGGCTAGCTTTGTTTTATATTGCTATTCATAGTTGGGAATTAAAAAACATCTCAATTCAACATAGTGTAAATAAAGATTATAAAAATCTCCAAGCTCCCGGATTGCATTTTTCTGAAATCACGCTGGAATTTTTTTATTTGAAATTGAAATAATCATTCATTGTTTTCTGGATGTTCATAAAATGCAATGAGTGATATCAGAACAAGGTCATTGACCGACTTTTATACGTTCATGATGAACTGATGAGACAGCATCGCTCATTCAGAGCGATGCTGCGTTGAAAAGTAATTAGCGGCCTTTTGCCAGATATTGTTTCATCTCTTCTTCCGGCACCATTCCACCTCCCGTCGCCCACACCAGATGAGTGGCATTACGCAGTTGTTCGGCGCTGAAACCATGCATCTGTTGGTAACTTACTGATGCGCACACGCGCTGAGGCCCTGCCATACCCGCCAGTGCCGAAGGTTCAAGACGAATGCCTTCTTCCTGCGCCAGCCAGCCAAGCATGTCATACATGGTTTGATCGCTAAGGGTATAGAAGCCATCCAGCAGACGCTCCATTGCCCGCCCGACAAAGCCCGATGCGCGACCAACCGCAAGGCCATCGGCAGCGGTAAGGTTGTCGATGCCGATATCCTGAACAGAAATCTGATCGTGTAATCCGGTATGGACGCCTAACAGCATACAAGGGGAGTGCGTTGGTTCGGCAAAAAAGCAGTGAACATGATCGCCAAACGCCAGTTTAAGTCCGAATGCGACGCCGCCAGGACCACCGCCAACACCACACGGCAGATAGACAAACAGAGGATTCTCAGCATCGACGATACGACCTTGCTGAGCAAATTGCGCCTTAAGACGCTGGCCTGCGACGGAATATCCAAGGAACAACGTGCGGGAATTTTCGTCATCAATAAAGAAACAGTTCGGGTCAGACTGCGCGGCTTTACGTCCTTCCTCGACGGCAACACCATAATCTTGCTCGTATTCCACGACCGTAACGCCATGGCTGCGCAGTTTCGCTTTTTTCCAGGCGCGGGCATCAGCAGACATATGCACAGTTACTTTAAAGCCGATGCGGGCGCTCATAATACCAATTGATAACCCCAGATTTCCGGTTGATCCCACAGCAATGCTGTATTGGCTAAAGAACTGTTTAAACTCCGGGGAAAGCAGTTTGCTGTAATCATCCTCAAGTGTCAGCAAACCCGCTTCCAGAGCCAGTTTTTCAGCATGGGCCAGGACTTCATAAATCCCACCACGTGCTTTTATGGAGCCGGAAATCGGCAAATGGCTGTCTTTTTTTAGTAGCAATTGCCCGGCGATCGGCTGGTGATATTCCTTTTCCAGCCGTTTTTGCATAGCTGGAATAGCAACCAGTTCTGATTCAATAATCCCCCCCGCGGCAGCCGTTTCAGGAAATGCTTTTGCCAGATACGGCGCAAAACGAGACAGGCGCGCATGGGCGTCCTGAACATCCTGTTCGGTCAGGCCAACATAAGGTAAACCTTCTGCCAATGAGGTGGTGCCAGGATTAAACCAGGTGGTTTCTTTAAGAGCAACCAGATCCTCTACCAACGGATACTGGGCGATGAGCGAATTCATTTTAGCGTTTTCCATAGTACGTCTCTTTGCGCTTAGATGATAAATGACAGCAGGAATGTGCCCGCCAGAGCGACGACCGAAGCGATAAATGTCGCTGTCGTATAGTATTTAAATGTTTCATTGAGCGTAGCGCCGCAATATTGCTTCACCAGCCAGAAAAGCGAGTCTGTCACGATTGTGCAGCCAATTGCGCCCGAACCGATGGCAATTGCAATAATTTCCGGGCTAATGTCGGGATACAGCGGCAGCATGGGTGCGACAATTGCCGTCGCTCCCATCATTGCTACGGTAGCGGAGCCCACTGTCGCATGCAGAATAAGCGCCACCAACCAGGCCAGAAGAATCGGGTGCATATGCATATTGGAGAGAATAACTGCCAGTGTATCCGCAAGACCGCTACTCTTCAGAATGGCGTTGAATGCGCCTCCGGCCCCGATAATCAGCAAAATATTGGCAATCGAACCAAAGCCGTTTTCTGTATGCGTGAGCATCGCCCCCATGCTCAGGTGCTGGCGTATGCCTAACACATAATAGGCGACAAACACAGCGATAAACATGGCAGTGATAGGGTTGCCAATAAACTCAAGCAAGGAATACAAACCGCTCTCACGTGCCATATTCAGTTCGGCAATCGTTTTCACCAACATCAGCGCAATGGGCAGCAGTACGGTGAATAACGTTGCGCTTAATGAGGGCAGCGTTTTTTCATTGCGAACTTTGAGATCGGCAAACTCTGTGGGTACAGGTTTAAAGGGCAGTCGTTGACCCAGAAATTTAAGGAAAAGCGGGCCGCCAATCAGTGATGCCATCAGCCCAACCAGCAAGCCGTAGACGATCACCGAGCCGATATCTGCGCCCAATTTATTGGCAACATACAAAGCCGCCGGGTGCGGAGGAACCACACAGTGAACGGCCATCAGCGCGGTACACAGTGGAATAGCCAGCTTTAACAATGAGGTATTGGTTTTTTTAGCAATTGAAAAAGCCAGAGGAATCAACAGCACAACGCCCACTTCAACAAACAGCGTGATGCCACAAATCAGGCCCACCAGCACCATAATGACATCAGCCGAAAGCCAGCGGCAGCGCTGGAGCGTCAGACCAATTCTTTCTGCCGCCCCGGAAACTTCCATCATTTTTCCCAGAATTGTGCCAAGGCCGATAACCGCAGCGAGAAATCCCAGCGTTCCGCCAATCCCACTTTCAATGGCGTTCACCATCTCCAGCGGCCCCATGTCCATCATCGCTCCCACGAAGAAGCTGGCCAGTAACAACGCCAGAAACGGGTGGAATTTGAACTTCACGATGGTCAGTACGATTAACACGATGCTGATAAGCAGCGTGCTCACAACCTAGATTTGAGAGTGCATATCTCACCTTCCCCTGTGATTAACCTGGTGATATTGGACAAAAAAACAACGCAGACTGACAAACGATAAAATTTGCCATTCACATGAGGTAAATCGAATCAAGAGAGTGATTTATGTCTAAAAATAGAGATGAAATGAGATATGATTCACTTTGTTTCACCTTAAAGCTGAATTTTCACTGTCATTTTTTTACACTCAGGAAAAAAATGAGGTGATTATGGAACCCCTACGTGAAATGAGAAATCGACTGCTTAATGGCTGGCAACTATCAAAACTGCATACTTTTGAAGTGGCTGCCAGGCATCAGTCTTTCGCCCTGGCGGCAGAGGAATTGTCGCTGAGTCCCAGCGCGGTAAGTCACCGTATTAATCAGCTGGAAGAAGAGTTGGGCATTCAGTTGTTTGTCCGTTCCCATCGCAAAGTGGAATTAACGCATGAGGGGAAACGTGTTTATTGGGCGCTAAAATCGTCGCAGGATACCCTGAATCAGGAGATCCTTGATATTAAAAATCAGGAGTTATCGGGAACCTTAACCTTGTATTCTCGTCCCTCTATCGCGCAATGCTGGCTGGTGCCTGCATTAGGTGACTTTACACGCCGCTATCCGTCGATTTCGCTCACTGTGCTCACCGGTAATGACAACATTAATCTGCAACGTGCCGGGGTCGATTTAGCGATTTACTTTGATGATGCGCCGTCAGCGCAACTGACTCATCATTTCCTGATGGATGAAGAAATATTGCCAGTGTGCAGTCCTGAATATGCCCAACGCCATGCTTTAACAAACACGGTAATTAATTTGCGCCACTGTACTCTGCTGCACGACAGACAGGCATGGAGCAATGACTCGGGCACGGATGAATGGCACAGTTGGGCACAACATTATGCGGTTAATTTGCCGACATCTTCGGGAATTGGCTTTGATCGTTCAGACTTAGCCGTCATCGCAGCGATGAATCATATTGGGGTCGCGATGGGCAGAAAACGTCTGGTACAAAAAAGGCTTGCCAGTGGTGAACTTGTCGCACCGTTTGGCGATATGGCGGTGAAATGTCATCAGCATTATTACATCACTACGCTGCCGGGAAGGCAGTGGCCGAAAATTGAGGCTTTTATTCACTGGTTAGAGAACAAGTCTGCCAGTCTGAAAACCACATTTCATAATGTATTAAACGGCGGGCATGGGTAAAAATCCGGCGGGTAAATTTATTTTATCCGCTTTTTACCCGTCTTAAGGTAACGAACTGATGATTCACTGACAGGGGAGATATTCAGGGGATTTTGCGAACTGATAAATGGTGTCCCCTGCAGGAATCGAAAAATCAATTAACAATTTGAATTATAATTAATTTTGTTTTCGATTTTGGTGGGTGCCCCAATGGGTGCCCCCAGGCGTTGTGGTCAGAAAAGCTGGTTTTAGCTGATGAAACAAGCCTGACGACCTTTCAAAGGTTATTCTGATTTTACGACTGACAGCTCACTTTTTATACGGTAGTAAGTCGCTCGGCTGATTCCTGCTGCCTTCATGATGAGTTCAGGTTTTACTCCTTGCTCCAACATCTCTTGAACGATCTCACGGGCTTCCTGATTTTTCTCCCTGCCAATGTATATGCCTTCGCTTTTAGCTCGCTCAATGCCTTGCTGTTGGCGTTTACGGCGTGTTTCGTAATCCTGCCGCGCCATTGTGGCAAGAATATCAATCAACATGGCATTTACGGCTCTCAGGATGCCGCTGGTTAGGTCATTACCTGTCATCTCGACCATCTGCCAGCTCGTTGGCAAATCCATTGATACGATGATTAACCCTTTTCGGTTGAGCGTGTCTTTCAGTTCAACCCATGCGCTATGTTCTAGGCGACTCAGACGATCTATAGCTTCCACTAGCAACAGATCGCCGGGCTGGGCTTCGGACAATAGCCGCATAAGCTCTACGCGCTCCAGCTTCGCCCCGCTAGCATTTTCTATGTACTCTCCAGCAATCTGCCAGCCTTTTAATTTTGAAAATTCACGTAGGCTGGTAAGTGCTCGATCAGCGTGTTGCCCCTCAGTTGATGCTCGGCAGTAAATTCTAACGTTCATTGCATTGTCTCAATAGGGTTATGAATACAAGTGCAAATGATACATAAGGTGTTTTGTGTAGTCAAAATGTTCCTAGGAAACCCTATTGAGACTTTGTATCACCTTGTCATTACGGTATACCCTATTGAGAGGGGGATGATAGCTGGTAGTTCCGGTTTACCGTTAATCAGGCATAACGCAAATTTGCGTTATGCCTCAAACATCAATGTTTACTCTTCCAACTGCCGCTATCTTGCTGGTTCTTGATAACCCTACTCATTGGGGGATAGTTGGAAGAAATAGCCCGACACCGCTTTACCCGTATGGGATAATCATTGACTGTAGCTGGTGGTCAGCCAATCTTAAACATGGAACTTATTGATTATGGAAAAGACACTGAAAGAGTTGCGTGAATGGTTGTTACTATCCCCTGGTTATCCCGAAAGCAATCTCGATCTGGAAAGATGGGGATATGATGACTACGCCATTATCGGTAATGTAGGTGATGCTGAGGCTATGCTGGGTTTGCCTCCAGATTGCCTGGAGATGGATAAGTCGCAGATTGTTTTCGACACTAGCGATCTTGAATAGCCTAAATCATCAATATACACCCCTCTGGGATGTGTTTACATGGTCGGATAAGACAAAATATGAGTATTCGCATCCAGTTGACTACCCATTTGCATGTTGCTTGACCATCTTCAGTAACATATGCAGAAGGGAGCGGGCAACCTTAAGCGAGAAGCGGATCTATCAGTCCTAAAGTGCAAAAGGGCGATCTAGTCACATTGAGACATTAATTACATTAGGGTATGTTAAGCCCATTGGCGGGCACTATGATGGGTTCAAGTAGGTAATCATCATTTAATGGACTAGTCCTATATAGCCAGAACACAGATAGCAAGTTCAGACACCATCTTTTGTACCTCGAAAACTCAAAAAGGATGGGTCAGTTTTAGTCGGCGACAACAGGTTTAAATAAGCAATTTAAGGGGGGGATATGGATTTTTTAACAAGTACTCTGCTATCAGGAATACTCTATGATGGGTTTAAGAACGGCGTTGCAATAACTACAGGTTTCTTGAAAGAAAAGCTACATGGATGGATTGTTGACGATACTTTATTGGAGACTTTAGCTTATAAAGTAAATACTCTTGAGCTTAAGGATTATGGAGAGCATGTTATCGAGCGAAAATTGAACGAATCATCAGAAATACAGCAAATTTTAAAACTGATTCAGCCTGAGCAAAACACGAATATTGGGTCAGTGACTCAGAATCACAGTGGTTCTGGTGATAACATTATTGGAAACAAAAATATATACAAATAGAAGAAATGGACGATGATGGTAGATCAAATACACAGTGGCGTAGGTGACAATATCATAGGTGACAAATACGAATATATAATTCGTAGTATTAAATCTAGGGATCTGCGGACTGTTATAGACAGTATAATGAGAGATATTTGCTATAGAGAATTAGGCAGAGTTCGTGAAAAGCTAGACGTTCTTAATAATATTCATTCATTAGAAAATGATGTATATCTACTATTGAATGCTTTGAATGTAAAGCTTGAGTTGGTAAAAGGCTCGATATCATCATCAAAAAATGATCTTCTAAAATTGCTACAGAACAATGACCTCCCTGGTGATGTTCGTGAGGTCATTACATCTATATTGATCGATTTGGAATCGAGAACCTCTGAAGAGTTAGCTAAAAAAAGATATTCAGATTTAAAAATAGATGGGTTCTATCTCAAAGAGGTGTTCTTTGAGCGATTAGCCTCAATGGAAGAGCTATCTAAAAGCTATCATAACACAGAGGTTTATGATTTATCCGAGCAAGAGTTAACTGGATTAGTTCGCGGTGCTTTAAGAGTCCAAGATTTTGTTTTTGCGTTTGAACTGGCTCAGAATCTGGATAAGTATTATTCATCCAATAATTCAAGGATTCTTCGGCTATACACTGAAACCTGTTTACTCATAACTCGAAACCAACGTAATCATTATGTTTCACTTAGTAAACAGGAAAAAGATAATGTTGACCGGTTAATAATCCAATTACTAGCTGATATTGATGACGGAAAAGATGATAGATATATCGCTGTTTTAACCAATTTGCTTAAACTTACCTATTTTTCAGATAGTCGACTTTATAATTTAGGAAAGTTGCATATTGATAAAGTTAGGGAGATAGACTCCTTTTCTGCGGAGTATCTAGAGCAGTCCTCAATAGGAATGAGCACTCCCGATATTAAATTTGAATTAGTATCTGATGTTTTGGATTTGGAAAAGTTTTCATTTCTTATTTTTGCTATTGAGAATAATCAGATGAAAGCTAAAGACGTAAATAACTGGATAGACAATGGAGGGATAATTGAAACAGGAGATGATTATATTAATTCCTTCTTGAACTTGTACCTTAGGGCGCTAGTATGTTCGGTTGACGATAAGAATGAAATCCAACTGCTGGATAAAAAAGCGCAAGATTTTTTAGAATTAGATTCTAAAAAGTTTATGCTAATAAACCCTGCGAACATATTAAACTTATGCGATAAATTTATTTTATGTAATTTACCATTGAACGCGGTTAATTATCTCACCCCATTGTTATCTGATGAAGCTTGGGTATCTCCGATTTTCGAATGTTATCTTAACGCTCTATTTCTCAGTGATAAGATTGATTTATTTTTAAATAAAATAAAGCACTTAGAACCATGCGATAAAACAGAGCTAATTTATTTAAGAGAAGCCCAAGTGTACGACCGATTAGATGAATATGAGCTATCAATAAAATCGATCAGATTTGCAATTGAAATTTCACCAAACAACCCTTATTCCTGGTACTTATTGCTGCACACATCAAGAAAAAATGGGGGGGATGCGCAGTTTCTTAAAGAAATTGTTTTTGAGATCCCAGAAGTTATTTTTTCTACCTACGATGAGTCAAAGATCACATTAGTTAATGAAATAGCGACTTATATTGATATACACATTGCGGAGAGAGTGCTTGTTGATTGGTTTGTCCAAAACCCAGTAAAAGTGGCAAAGCCTTTGACCCAGATTCACGCAAACTCATTGATAAATAGCCAAAAAGTTAATAGTAATCCACTTGTCCCTAATAAGTGTGGGGATGGTATTACATATTCTGATGGGTTTGAAACATTTACCCGAATTCTTGTACGTGACGTTGAGGCTAGTCATCCGTGCTTGTTAGAAATAGAGTCACCACTTGGACAGATTCTCGAGAATATGCAGGAAGGAGATTGTTCTGGTGACTTTACAATGATTAAGCGTGTGCCTCCTTACGTCGCAGTATTTAGGCAGGCTGTGGAGCTTCGCAGTAAAGGTAACGATGGTACTGATGTTTTCAGACAATTTTCTCTACCTCCTCATGAAGAGGAATTCATTCCTTATTTTGAGAATATTCTAAAACGATATTCTACGAAAGATAAAGAAAGGGATGCAGTATTGCATACCCCCAATATACCTTTAACGATGAAAGGCAATTTTACGGATCCTACAGACCCTGTAAGAGGGGCTATAACACATTTAACGTCAATTACATCAACCAAATATTTGAAGTTATTCAATAGTGGAGAAGAAACACCAAATAAGGTAATTATTGATGTGTATACGGCTGTTTATTTCTCATTAATGGGTTTTTCTTCAGCTGTAGTAGATTCGAATATAGAAATAATTGTATGTAAATATACAAAGCAAGTATTGGAAGGGTGGATTGAAAATATTCTAAGAGAAGACTACATGTCTATAGGTGTATCTGATAAAGGACTTTATAGAGTCACATCTGAAGATATTCGAAGGGATTCATGTGATTTTATTCATAATCTCCAGATATTACTTGAATTTGTAACAGTAGAACCGCTGAAACCAGCAGATACACCAGAGTTATTAGTTAAAGTAAGAGATTTGGTTGATTGGGCTGTTTACTCTACCTTCCAGCTTTCTATAGCAAATAGTATCCCATTGCTTAGCATTGACCATTTGATGTGTGAATTAGCGTATAGTTCAGAGTATCCAACGGCAAATATGAATTCCTTTGTCATGAGGATTTTAAACTCTTTATCTTTGCCGGAAAGAAAAAAAAGCATTCAAACTAACTTATCTTCGGGTACACCTGTTCCAATTTTGTATGATGATATATTATATCTCAGCCGCTCAGCAGAAATTTCTGATACATACTTAGTATTCAAGTTTATGGAAAAATATGGAGAAACCATTTCTGCAACAGGATCTTCTCTAAACTACCTAACTGCAATTGTGAGAAACGTAACAGTGATGGCTTGCATAGATGGAGCTATTTTAGCTGGTGGTAGAGCACACAATCCACGGTATGATGGATATGTTGAGCATGTTTTTAATTATTGCTGTCGCTCTGCAATAGTTAATCTGGATGGTGAAACTGCTGAACAAAGATTAGCATTACTAATCTATAATGTAATAGATATGCCTCGAAGAGTTCGTAAATACTTGGAATTGATATCATTGCTGACTACTGAGTTCACAATAGGACATTTTCTGGATATTAAAGCATGTAATGAGAGCCTGGTTGCTTGTCAGAATGGTAAAAAAATAGATGAGCAAGGGAGTATTGAAGCAAGTTAATCATTGTCAGATGAACTATTATAGTGATTGGATTTAGAACAATCAAAAATATAAATTGGTACAAGCTGTGTCCCTTAACCAATGATGTGACCTGCTCGTCATTGGTTTATTCCTAACGTCCGCTTTAGGCACAGCCGACTGCCAGGTACTGCCAGGTAAGGTATCAATATCGCCCGTCTGACCTGAGGATCATCATTGGATTTATTTTTGGGATGGTTAAGTAACATGTTAAAGGAAACTAACTCAGGTACAATTATGCAAAAAATTGCTTCTATGTGGTTTAAATTCACGACTGAGATTTCTACGTGAATTCAACCTAAGAAATACCGGTAAAATCGCTTATAAAGTTGATGTTATGTTGATGGTTTTTTTCTGGGGTTTTGATTGCCAGATATCTCTATTGGATTGTTTTTTATGTAATTAATGATGAGCTTAAGCGATGCCTGCTAACGTCAACACATTCTTATAAAGTGATTAATTTCTATAAGTACTTTTTCTAAAAAATTGATTTTTACGGATGGATGCCCATCAATGGAAAATCATTTTTTTCTAAGACTTTGATCTTTTATTGATGGTGTTAGTTGGGACTCCGGTCATCGAGCGCGATGCGCTCTTCTGACCGTTTCAATGGATAGGTTCGCCTTCTTGCGCCTCTCGCTGCGTTTGCCGCGCTCCGCGCTTTTGGCTGTTTGGCAGGCATATTTCTCTTATTATTGGTCGTTTTTTGCTCTGCCTTGTCACGATCTGTCACTACTAGTAGTAATGGTCATAACCTCCGCTTTCTCTTCTGGCTCTGGATGCTCTCACTCGTGCTTTTCTTAACATCCTTAACAGCGGGTGGGTTTGTACTTTGTTCGAGTTTATTATCTGTGAGGATAGTAACTCCCTACGCTCTGTCTCTGCCTCTTTGGTGACCGCTATCACTGATAAGTCCCAATCGTGCTTGCTAATTAACGGTGCTTCGAATGGGGCGATTGGTGAGCGATTTATGTCTTGCCGTTTTAATGTACGCTGTATCTGCCGCTTAGATTTGTAGTTGTCTTTCCTTGATGCCTGAACGGCTTTTAGTATGCGTCTTACAGCATGAAAGCCAGTGACAGAAAGTGTTTCTTTTTTTATCTCATGCCGCGCCCAGCCATTCGAATAACCCCAAACGCTGGCATCTGACCAATCATATAGGCTCTTGCTCGCCTCTCTATTAAAGTCATTTAACTTAGTTTCGGGCTTTGCCATGTAATCAATTTGTTTACCTATATGCTTGGTAGGCTCTGAATATTGCTGACCTTTCAAATCTAGATCCCACTGAGGAGGAACATTTGATGGGATTGCATTGTTTGCCAGTGTTACCCATTTGCTGACAATTTTGCCAGCTTGCCCATTAATGCTTCTTTCGTTCACCATGATTATTGCGTGTACATGCGGCTCTGACTGGTGTTGAGCCCACTCCATGACGTAAACCCACTGATTGCCTTTCGAAGTCAACCATCTGGTAAGTGCCTTTAACGCTTTGTTGAATTTCTCTGGCGTTGTTCCCTTAACGGGTCTGAAGGTAAAGGAGTAGGGGATACCACTAGTTGATTCGACATCCAGAGTAAACAAAGCTCGCCTCATTGTACGCCATTTCTTCTTTGTCCAGGCTGGTGGTATGCAGTGGTTAGCCTTTGATGATTGGCGTTTATTCTCTGCCTTTAATTCATTACGTTTGTGCGTAACTGATTTCACATAAGCTAATGTGCGACCATTGATGTGATTGATTACGGCTTGTGATTTTGTGGATAGACTCGCGTCTTTATCGTATAATTTCATGTGTAAAGTTCATATATTTCAATTGCTTCAAAGCCGACTCTCGCAAAGTCGGCTTTCTGCTTTGTCAATCACAGGTATTTGGTTTCAATACCCTTGTAAACAGTTCTAAGCGTGTCTTCAGGCACTTTACCCACCAGCCCACGCAACAACGACAACGTTATGTTTACCTTACGCAATGTCTTTACATATCTGGCGTTCGTCCTCCAGATCTTCAATGTTTCGTCTTTATCGCTGTGGTATGCTTCTAAATTGCGTTCTGTGACGTGATACGCCCCTGTTTTAAACTGCTCAACAGGAATTCCCCAATCGTTGCGTAACAGCGTTAAAACGCGACTACGTTCGTGATTTCCGGCTTTCCTTAATATGTCGTCAAACTCTTTTGGGGTAAGCTTCCTGCCACTTAGTAGGATATCGCGTATATTCGCGGCGACCTGAGAGCGTGTAAGAGTGCTCATTTTTGTCCCCCCAGAAATCTGTCGGCAAATTGATCAAGGCTGGAGGCAAGCCACACCCGGCGCTTGCGACCATTGATGGTCTGATTTATATAGGGAGGAAAGCTTCGGATATATCGCTTTAACTGATAGAAGCGTGACAGACAGACGCCAAGATATTCTGCTGCGTCTTTAGCGGTCAGGTAATTAATCATTTTATTCCCTTACTGTTGTACCAAAATGCAATACGGAGGAGACTTCCTGTCTCCCCAAATTACTCTACAATTTTTGTGCGATTAAATCAGATCTATTACTAAGTAATCATCGCCAGAGGCAATGCCGATAGCTTTTCCACCGCTGGTGGATTTCACATCATAAACCCTGGTGCTGGTGCTCACCTTTTGTGGCTCTGATCTAATCAGTGCCGCGAAGGTTTCAAAATCAACATGGGTTACGTTCAGCTTTTG
Organism: Escherichia albertii NBRC 107761 = DSM 17582; assembly: GCF_000759775.1. Lineage (GTDB taxonomy): Bacteria > Pseudomonadota > Gammaproteobacteria > Enterobacterales > Enterobacteriaceae > Escherichia > Escherichia albertii. The sequence continues at coordinate 1,213 of NZ_BBMY01000118.1, read as the reverse complement.
ATTGGTAGGTTTCAACTGCATTCTTAATACCTAATAACGTATTGTTTGTATCCTGTTTGTTTCTGTTCTTTAGTTGCTACGCGATTCGGCTATACGTTGATCGATCCAGTCATCGATCTCGCTTTCAATAAAAGCTATTGCGCGAGCACCAATCTTGACTGATTGGGGGAATTGTCCTCGGCTCATCAGAGCATATACCCACGCCTTGCTATAGCCAGTGCGTTTCAAAACCTCAGATAGCCGAATCAGCGACTTTTTCATATCTACCTCGTAATACGTTGCTTGACTATGTGAGATAGTAAATCATTGTTTTTTTAAGTTTTCTGTGAATTTGGAGAAAAAATTTTTGGGAATAGAATTACCCCAAATTGGGCGTTATTTTTTAGTTCTAACGCACAATTTGGGAACATCCTTCCTTTATTTTGGACGCTTTTTGGTTGCTTTGTTCTTAAATTTGGGGGCGTACTTATCCAAAGCGTTCGTTAGCAATCTCCGAAATGTATCTGGGTGGGTATCGCTGTCTTCATCGTTCCCGAATATTATGTTGTTTTCTATTACTTGGGCACTAACCCTATTGATACTAAGGTTTCCTCCACTATGGAAATCTTTGCTTGATTCAAATAAGGCAATCGCCATTCCGGCGATCATCTTTAAAGCCGTATCTTTTCCTCTCCAGTTTTGTTCTCTTTCTACTTTTTTTGACAGTGCTCCAATTTCTGGTTCGTTATCTGGAACATTCATATCCAGTTCTGGGAAGAAGTTCACAACCTCGGATCGCTTGAAATAAAACGAATCGTAAGACCCATACCAATCATCCTCATCATCGTGATATAAAAAGTCTTCTCCTTTCCTAACGTTGAAAGTCCCTTCTTCCCCCGGTATCGGGCTCTCCCTGTATTCATGCCCCATAGCCAGAAGACCTAAAAACTCCACACACTGCTTTTCAAAGTCTTCATTTGTCGTAAAACCAGATACCCAATCGAACTGATAAAAGCCCAGCCCCCCTAAAGTATCTGGTTTAGTCTTGCTCAATCTGTAGTTACTTAAGATAGCGGCAGCTATCATTCTTTCATTTTCATTGTTTAGTCTTGCCAGTTCGCTGATCAGATTACCAAACCAGATTTTATCTTCTGACTCGTTATAAAACGCATCTAGTCCTGTCATCTTAGTCACGGCGTGTTCTCCTTCCGAACTCGTAAGGGCTTATTGTCAC
>NZ_BBMY01000119.1 GCF_000759775.1 Escherichia albertii NBRC 107761 = DSM 17582 | reverse complement strand
ACAATTAAAGGGGGAGACGCCCTCTCCCCCTTAGCTTTCAGGCCTGCTCAAGCATCGCATGCTTCTGTAGGCTCTGGATACTCAGCGTTAAGCTCATCAGACAATTTTCAAGCTTATCGGCGTTGACGGTAATAAAAGTCGGGCAGTCATGGTGCCCACTCATCAAACATACTGCGGCTGTCGCTAATGCTTCTTCAGCATGATGAAGAGCATTCCACTCTTCCTGATCCAGGTGTAGATTCAACCGCAGCGATTTATCGTGCAGTTCGCGATTCAGTTTAAAAAAGTTATCTCGCAGATGATTGCTTTCGCTGACGGACATGTATCCCTTGGCCTTCCTCAGATGCACATATGCGGCGAGGTCAACTCTTGCGTCGATTAGCCGGTTAAGCAGATCGATCCGCTGTCTGTCAACGAACATACTTCGTTCCTCCTCTTGTAGCTATGTTGCAATTTAATAGTATGGTCATTTTTTGTACTAAATGCTGCTCGGGATCAATTATTCACCTCTCATTAACAACATTTACATTTTCTTCGCGTCCTCCAGCACATGAGATTACGATACAAATTTTATCCAGAACTCTGTAGAATCCCTGCCCTGACTATTCCCATAACTGAATATTTTTTAAGCTATGAGCAAAGTAACTCCCCAGCCGAAAATCGGCTTTGTTTCCCTTGGCTGCCCGAAAAACCTCGTCGATTCAGAGCGCATTCTGACCGAACTGCGTACTGAAGGTTACGATGTAGTACCGAGCTATGACGACGCGGATATGGTGATCGTCAACACTTGCGGCTTTATTGACAGTGCGGTGCAAGAATCACTGGAAGCCATTGGCGAAGCGTTGAATGAAAACGGCAAAGTGATTGTGACCGGTTGTCTGGGGGCAAAAGAAGATCAGATCCGTGAAGTCCACCCGAAAGTGCTGGAAATCACCGGACCTCATAGCTACGAACAGGTTCTGGAGCACGTTCATCACTACGTCCCCAAACCGAAACACAACCCATTCCTTAGTCTTGTACCGGAACAAGGCGTTAAGTTGACGCCGCGCCATTACGCCTATCTGAAGATTTCCGAAGGCTGTAATCACCGCTGTACGTTCTGCATTATCCCGTCAATGCGCGGCGATCTGGTAAGTCGCCCAATTGGCGAAGTATTAAGCGAAGCCAAACGTCTGGTCGATGCTGGCGTAAAAGAGATTCTGGTTATCTCCCAGGATACCTCCGCGTATGGCGTAGATGTCAAACACCGTACTGGATTCCACAACGGCGAACCCGTAAAAACCAGCATGGTCAGTCTGTGTGAACAGTTATCGAAACTGGGGATCTGGACGCGTCTGCACTACGTTTATCCTTACCCGCATGTGGATGACGTTATCCCGCTGATGGCCGAAGGCAAAATCCTGCCATATCTGGATATTCCATTGCAGCATGCCAGCCCGCGTATTCTCAAACTGATGAAGCGTCCGGGTTCAGTAGATCGCCAGTTGGCTCGCATCAAACAATGGCGTGAAATCTGCCCGGAGCTGACTCTGCGTTCAACCTTTATCGTCGGTTTCCCGGGCGAAACGGAAGAAGATTTCCAGATGCTGCTCGACTTCCTGAAAGAAGCCCGTCTGGATCGCGTTGGCTGCTTTAAATACAGCCCGGTTGAAGGTGCTGATGCCAATGCACTGCCGGACCAGGTACCGGAAGAGGTTAAAGAGGAACGCTGGAACCGTTTCATGCAGTTGCAACAGCAGATTTCCGCCGAACGCCTGCAAGAGAAAGTCGGTCGTGAAATTCTGGTTATCATCGACGAAGTGGACGAAGAAGGCGCGATTGGCCGCAGCATGGCAGACGCGCCAGAAATCGATGGTGCAGTCTATCTCAACGGCGAAACCCACGTTAAGCCAGGCGACATCCTGCGTGTGAAAGTCGAACATGCCGACGAGTATGATTTGTGGGGAAGTCGGGTTTAAGATGTCGTTATGCCGCCTGCCGGGTGCCGGCGGCACTACCACTAACAGGGATGAAAAATGGACGAAAAATATCGCCGTCGTAAGGAAAATCAGGAATCTGCAGCATTTGAATTTTGCCGAAAACTGGATAAAGACGGTTTATATCATCATTTGTACGCGAACAATCCCAAAATTCGTTACGCGGCAGCTGGATGGCTAATGTTTGGCAGCAGCGAAAACACTCCACTTTATGATGATACGCTCGCCGTCGCCTACCGGATGCTCCGGGAAGCAAATTTCAAGGCTCGGGACACTGCCTGCCACTTGCTTGGCCAGTTGAAAACCACAGAAAGCGAAATTCCGCTGATAATGCAGCAGCTTGATGACGTAGCAGCAAACGATCCTACAGCTACCGTGCGGGCTAGCGCCATCACGGCTCTTGGGCATCGATGCATCGGGCTTACAGAATACTGGCCTCTTTTAGCGAACCGTTGTCACTTCGCATTTAATTCGCCTTATGTTGGCATCCGCTTCTCCGTCTCTTTTGCCATTGGTTGTCTGCGCGATGATTCGTTATTGCCGCCGCTCATCGCGCTACTTCACGATACCGATGATGATGTTCGCGACTGGGCGGCATTCGCTATTAATCAGCAAGGTTATGATTCTGCAGAGCTCCGGGCCATTCTGACAATCATGCTAAACGATCGCCATGAAGGCGTGCGTACAGAAGCAGAAATCTGGTTTGAAGAACATGAGGAGCGGCCTTTCCTTCAAAACACTACTGCCAGCTAATCTGCGCCCTGCCGTTTTTCTTACTTTTATACAGCCGCTCATCCGCCAGCATTTTTAAGCGTTCGACGCTCATACACTCATTTGTGTGCGCGATGCCGATACTGGTACTTAAATTAATACTCCCCACCTGGAAATGGACGATTTCTTTTAAAATCGATAGTAACTCTTCCAGAGTGCCTCCAGTATAAATCACCGCGAATTCGTCGCCGCCAAAGCGATAGACTTTACCTTTATCCAGCGGAATCTGCGCTTTGAGGATCCTCACCACTTTTATCAACACCTCATCGCCCAGCAAATGACCGAAGGTATCGTTAATGTTTTTGAATTTATCGACGTCAAACAGGCACAAATAACCGCCTTTTTCCGGCAGAGTTTTTAAATCTTCGTCAAAAGATTTTCTGCCCATTGCCTTGGTCAGATCATCCAGAAATGCCGAGTTATACATACTGTAGAGTTTTTTGACATCCGCAGCCGAGAAAAAAAATCCACCATCTAATACCCGGTCAAAATGGTTATTAATAATAGCCTCTTTCTCAACAATGCCACGGTTGATCACTCTACGTACCAGATAGAGGCAACTGGTACCCGAAATAATCGCCACCAGAGCAGCAAAGAAAATTATCAGCGCGCAGACCTGAAAATAAATATCTTTCTTATAAGCAAAAACGTACAAACCGGTCGGTAAATAAGAGAAATGCTCCATCGCTTCCGAAACAGTGAAAATGGCGTTTTTGGCATTATATTCATCACCGACAACCGGCTGACCGTTCTTAAACAGAGAGAACATCAGGTTCTCACTATCCATGGCCAGTGATTTTGACAATAAAGAAAATCGTTCCAGCCCGAGCAAGAATATCAGACTACGGTTGTGGTTAACCGGATAGAGATAATAGACGAAAGTTTTACCGTCAAAAGAGATAAACCCCGTATTTTTAACATGTCTATACTTAACAACCTGCATGATATTTGAGCAATAATTCTTCTCATACTCCTTGATCTGAATACATTCATCACTGGAAATCAGATAAGGGCCAACATCATATAAATAAGAGGGTGAAATCGAGTCAGCATAGGCTGTACGCAACCCCATCAACAGTTGTTCTTCTGTAGGGCTTAATGTGTTGATGAGATCAATTGCCACACTGCGTCGATATTCCGCAATATTCGCCACCGCAAAAGCAGTATCAATAACGGACTGTTTCAGGCCATACACTCGTTCTTTTACCATTTGAGTGTAGATCCCGCAGGCAACTGCTGAAATCATAATAAAAATCAGCAGACTGACTGTAAGTACGAATTTATTGATTCTGGACATACTTATACTACTCTTTCACTAATTTTCCACTTCTGTCCCAGGCAGAAAACGGCAACGGCTTCTGGTACAGATACCCCTGGGCCTGAACACATCCTAATTTGATTAGTTCTCGTGCAACCTCTTCGCTCTCAACGCCTTCTGCAATTACTGGAATCCGGTTATAGCGGGCCAGATCGAAGATAACGCGCACAATTTTTCCTGCGGTACCGAAAATATCACCGGTAAATTGTGAATCTACTTTTATGCTGTCAGGGTTAATTTCATAAAAACGTTTCAGGTTAGACAGACCTGTACCAAAGTCATCGATCGATATATGAACTCCCTGTTTGCGCAATTGTTCAATATTAAAGTAAAAATGCTCATTAATTCGTTCGATCACCGTTTCCGTGATCTCAATACAGATATTTTTGGCTTTCAGTTCATGCTCTTTCATGATGGTTGTAAAACGTTCATGAAAGAGTGGTTCGTTTAGCTGCCAGGGCGAAACATTGATATGCAGCAAGAAATCATGCTTAAGCTCTACATGATGGCTAAACGCCCTGAACTCGCGCATCGCCGTTTCAATAATTTGATACCCCAGCTCATTGATAAAGCCGATATCTTCAGCAATAGTGATAAATTTTAAGGGTGAGATAATCCCTCGTTCCTCTGAGCTCCAACGGCACAAAGCCTCCGCCCCAACAATATCGCGATTTTTAATATCAACAATCGGTTGATAGACCAAAAACAGCTCGCCCTTTTTCATTGCATGGCGAATATTACGGGCAATCCAGATGTTTTCTTCAATTTCCCGGAGTTTTGCGTCATCACAGAAAATAAATTCAGAAAACATATGATTACGGATACTGGAAAGCGCCACTTTGAGTTTTTCAGCATAACTCCAGGCATTTTCCCCTTTTAACGGTTCACAAATGGCAGATTTATGTATTCGCAGATTACGATAGCCAAAGCTAACATCGAAATCAGTAATCGTGGATATTTTCTGGGTAAATGTCTGTACATTTTCCCGGCACAGCAAAAGATAGGTATTGGAATTAAATGTCACGATATCGCAACATTGTGCATACTTCTCAGCAATTCGCTGGCAGAGTTTTCTGATAATTTTATTACGCTCTTCGACACCGAACACGGCTTCAACAGCTTCCAGTCCACACAGTTTGATGATCCCGGCAGCCAGATACTGATTATTATTTGACTCAACGATCGCCATATTTTTGATAAAACCACTTTCCTGATCGTAGGAGATCAGTGACAGCAGTTTATTCGACCGTTCAATTTCGGCGTCTTTCATTTCCGCAATCGAATTTTTGATACTGATAATCTCTTTCGCATCTCCTTCGCGGATTTTAAGCGCCTGCATTTGATCCGTAGAGTCTGGCAAAAACTCCAGCGTATTGACCAGCTCAGTCATTTCAGAAAATTGTCTGCGGAACACGCTGGTTGTCATAAAATAGATAACCAACAAGACTGCAATAATGAAAACAAATGGCAAATAAAATAGTTTATCTGAGGCATTAAAAAAATGCCCTGATGGATAATAAAAATAGATCTGAAATAACGAATTATTAGGAACAGTTGATGTTTTTGCAATATACTCCGTATCAACTGAATCAATAATGTTATAGTTATCCTCGCTATTATAAATAATCAACTTTTCACGGGCGAGTTGATTTTTCGCAATAATCTCTAAACCTTGCTTCAGAAAGAGCACTTCATCAGTCGCACTGATTTGATCAAGATATTCATTCAAATATCGCCAGTTTAAGTCGACATGAATTTTATCAACCGCCAGCAAATCACGGTCTTTACCGTTAATACGCAAAGTAAATGAGATGCATTTTTTCCCTGGACGATCAAAACAATTATATGCCTGATTCCAGGTACTAACTGACTTATCCGAAGCCCCAGACCATGGACGCTGCGACGGATTAAAATCGGAAAAAATAACTCGCCCAGCCTCATCAATAAGCGGCCCGTTAACTCGCTCCTGGTGATAAACGAGAATTTTATTATTTGTTCTCCGTGAGAAAAGATAATATTTATTATCATCAAGTACCATCCCCACGGAGTCTAAAAATGGCATCATTTCCATTTTTAGAATCACGGCACGTTTAATTTCCTCACTGTTTTTCAACAGATACAGCGAGTCCTTTAACGTCAAAGCCGAGCGTTCGATATCTTTAAAGAAAGACCCTAAGTTCTTTTGAATAAGTTCAAAGCGGGTATCAGCACGTTTCACCGCCCGATCTGAGACTAGCTGATAATTGATAACAAAAAAAGGCCAATAAATGACAGCGTAGCCAATAGAAATAAAATGATCAGCCTTATCTTTATTTTTTCGTATAAACTAAGCATGTTAATACACGTAACAAAATAACAATCAGCACGCTGGCTTGCTGAATAAATAGACTATTACAATCGTATATTTACCAAATTTCCTGATTCTACAAAATTGGTAGAAAGATACAACACTTGCTTAAGGCAATAATTTCCTGTGAGGTCATTACCCCTTTAACCAATATTCAACCGTGACTATCCCTTTATTTTAGGGTCCAGAGCATCACGCAATCCATCACCGAGCAAATTGAACGCCAGCACGGTCAGGAAGATTGCCAGTGCAGGGAAAACCGCTACGTGCGGTGCAATAACCATATCTGCGCGCGCTTCATTGAGCATCGCTCCCCACTCCGGGGTCGGCGGTTGTGCGCCCAGGCCAAGAAACGACAGGCTGGCGGCGGAGATTATCGAAGTACCAATACGCATGGTAAAGAACACCACGATAGAAGAAACGGCTCCCGGCAGAATATGGCACAACAAAATGGTCATATCGCTGGCGCCAATACTGCGCGCCGATTCAATAAAGGTTTGCTGTTTCAGCACCAGCGTGTTGCCGCGCACCAGTCGGGCAAATGCCGGAATGGAGAAAATTGCGACAGCGATAATCACGTTGGCAATGCCGTTTCCCAACACCGCAACAACAGCGATAGCCAGCAGAATACCGGGAAACGCGAACAGCACGTCGCAAATACGCATGATCAACCGGTCCCACCAACCTTCATAATAGCCTGCCAATAAGCCCAACAACGTCCCGATCGCCGCGCCGATAAAAACAGCCAACACGCCGGCTGCCAGTGAAATTTGAGCGCCGACCAGAACGCGGCTAAAAATATCGCGTCCCAGAGAATCGACGCCAAACCAGTGCTGTAAAGAAGGACCGTTATTCAGATTGTCATAATCAAAATAGTTTTCTGCATCGTAAGGGGCTATCCAGCGAGCAAAAATCGCCAACACAATCAACAAGACAACGAACATTGCGGCAGACATCGCCATATGCTGACGGCGAAAACGTCGCCAGAATTCATGCCACGGTGTGCGCACCTGGTCAGGTTTTACCAGTGGCATGGCGTTTAACACTGCCTGACGACGCCAGTTAAATAATCGCATCCTTACTTATACCTGATAGCCGGGTTAATGGCGGCGTAAAGCACATCCACCACTAAGTTGATAAGAATAAATTCCAGCGAGAAAAGCAGAATCTCTGCCTGAATCACCGGGTAATCGCGCATTTCTACGGAGTCAACCAGCAATCGCCCGAGTCCCGGCCAGTTGAAAACTTTCTCCACCACGATGGAACCGCCAAGCAAAAAGCCAAACTGTAAGCCCATCATCGTGACTACCGGGATCATCGCGTTGCGCAACCCATGCTTGAGAACAACCCAGGTTTCGCTGACTCCTTTCGCCCTCGCAGTACGCATGTAATCTTCGCTTAAAACATCAACAAATGAAGCGCGGGTAAAGCGCGCCATCACCGCCGCTACCGCTGCGCCAAGCGTCAGAGAGGGTAAAATGTAGTGCTGCCAACTGTCTGCTCCGACAGTAGGTAACCAGCCGAGTTCAACAGAGAAAACCTGAATCAGAAGCATCCCCAGCGCAAATGCCGGAAAGGAGATCCCCGACACCGCAATGGTCATACTTAATCGATCCGGCCAGCGGTTACGCCATACAGCGGCAATAATCCCCGCCGCCATGCCAAACAACACTGCCCAGCTCATACTGGCGATAGTCAGCCACAGCGTAGGCATGAATCGGCTGGCAATCTCATCGGAAACCGGGCGACGCGACACCATTGACAGGCCGAAATCGCCTTGCACGGCGCTGGTGATATAATGCCAGAACTGAATGTACATCGGCTGATCCAGTCCCAGTTGCTGGCGTACCAGTCCGATAACCTGGGCGTCCGCTTCTGGTCCGGCAATCAATCGCGCCGGATCGCCAGGCAACATATGGACAAATAAAAACACCAGCACCGAGACGATAAACAGCGTCGGGATCAACCCCAGCAAACGTTTGATAACGTAATTAAGCATTCCACTCCCTGCGTTGCTTATTGCAAATCCGCGTCTTCAAAGCTGAAGCCGGTGTCTGGCATAATCCAAAAACCGGTCAGCTTCTTACTGTGCGCCGACACCAGTTTTTCTACCACCAGCGGGATCCACGGCGACTCTTGCCAGATAATATCCTGCGCGGCCTTATACAATCTGGCTTTTTCCACAGGATCGGTAGTTTTCAGCGCCAGCGCAAGATCATCGTCCACCCGTTTGTTGCTGTAAAAAGCCGTATTAAATAGCGTCGGCGGCCAGTTCTGTGAGGCAAACAGCGGCGATAACGCCCAGTCAGCTTCACCCGTCGAAGCCGACCAGCCCGTATAGAACATCCACACGCCGCTCTCTTTCTGTCCTTTGCCTTCCACTTCTGCCGCCCGTTGCCCAGCATCCATTGCCGTCACCTGGGCTTTAATCCCCACCTGCGCCAGTTGTTGCTGAGTAAATTGCAATACTTTCTGCGCAGTGCTGTGATTGTGTGATGACCACAGTGTGGTACTGAAACCATCAGGATATCCCGCCTCTTTCAACAACTCCCGCGCTTTCGCCGGGTCATAAGGCCACGGTTTATAGTTTTGCGCATAGGCGATACTCGGCGGTACCACGCCTGTGGCAGGCGTTGCATAGCCGGCAAACGCAACTTTCACCAACGCCGGACGGTTGATGGCATAATTCAGCGCCTCGCGTACCTTCAGGTTGTCGAACGGCTTTTGCGTGACATTCATGCTGATGTATCGCTGCATAATCGACGGACTGGCCATCAACTCGATATTCTTGTTTTTCTCCAACAGCGCCGCCTGCTCATAGGGAACAGGAAAAGCAAACTGCGCTTCACCGGTTTGCAGCATCGCCGCCCGGGTATTGTTATCCACGACCGGGCGCCAGGTGATGCTGTCCAGTTTGGGCCGCCCCGGCTGCCAGTAACCCGCGAATTTCTTCACTTTCACGAAATCGGTCTGATTCCAGGTATCCAGCTCATACGGCCCGGTTCCGACCGGATGAAAACCGATCTCTTTACCATATTTTTCCAGCGCCGCAGGCGAGATCATCACTGTCGCCGGATGGGCGAGAATATTAATAAACGCTGAAAACGGCTGTTTAAGCGTAATCTTCACCGTTGTCGGATCAACCACTTCCGTTTTGGCAATATTTTTGTACAGGTTATAACGTTTAAGATGATTTGCCGGATCGCTGGCCCGATCCAGGTTCGCTTTCACCGCCGCCGCGTTGAAGTCGGTGCCATCCTGGAACGTAATGCCTGCACGCAATTTCACAATATATGTCAGTCCGTCATCGGAGACGGTATAGCTCTCCGCCAGCACATTTTTCAGCTTCATCTCTTTATCCAGACCAAACAGTCCCTGATAAAACGATTTCGCCACTGCCTGCGACAATGTGTCATTCGCATCATACGGATCGAGCGTGGTGAAGTTCGATCCCACGGCAACAACCACATCTTTGGCAGCAAATGCACAAGATGCCATCAACGCTGCGGCAACGCCCAGCGCCATTAACCCACTACGGTGTACAGCTCTTGCCATTTTATTCTCCGCCTGAATGTTATCTACGCAAGCATGCGTATTCTGATTGTGGTTGTGCGACGTAATGTCCTGGTCCGACAAGTTGCAAAGAGACGGCTGCAACCTCTTCCCCACGCTGATGAATATTGCTGGGAAGATCGTCCGACAGCAGTACACGCTGCGGTCGTTGTCGGGACGGTTCAGCGACCGGAACTGCAGCCAGCAATTTACGCGTATAAGGGTGTTGCGGATTTTCAAATACCGCACGCCGTGGGCCAATCTCAACGATTTGCCCAAGATACATAACCGCCACGCGATGGCTAATCTGTTCAACGACCGCCATATCATGGGAGATAAACAGATACGCGATCCCGAAATCGCGCTGTAAATCGAGCAACAAGTTGATAATCTGCCCGCGAATAGAGACATCCAGTGCCGACACGGCTTCGTCAGCGATAATCACTTTGGGATTCAACGCCAACGCGCGGGCAATGCAGATGCGCTGGCGCTGACCGCCGGAAAACTCATGGGGATAACGCCATGCGTGTTCAGGTAGCAAGCCAACGCGCTCCAGCAACCACGCAACACGTGCGGCAGCTTTTTCATCCCGCATTAAGCCGTGAATACGCAGTGGTTCCATAATCGAATCGCCAATGGTCTGGCGTGGATCCAGAGAGGCGTAAGGGTCCTGAAAAATAAACTGAATATCGCGGCGTAATGACTGCAGCTTGCCAGGTGAAAGGGTATCAACTCGCTGACCGTTGAACATAATCTCGCCGCCCTGAGTTTCCACCAGACGTAACAGTGCTCGTCCGGTAGTGGATTTACCGCTCCCCGATTCCCCTACCAGCGATAAAGTTTCGCCCGACCAGAGATCAAAACTAACCTTCTCAACGGCATGTACTTCCCGCGTCACGCGATTCAGCACGCCACTGCGCAATGGGAAACGGGTGACCAGATTACGCACCTGTAAAATAGGATCGCCCTCAATTACCGTTCTTTGTTCGATGGGACGTTCCTGTTTAGCCAGTTTCTCAAGTGATATCAGCGGGAAACGTCGGGGATAATCCTGCCCTTTCATCGCGCCGAGTTGCGGAACAGCGGCTAACAACGCACGGGTATAAGAATGTTGCGGCGCATGGAAAATCTGTTCGACGCTCCCCGTCTCAACCGCTTCTCCCTGATACATCACCAGCACCCGATCGGCAATTTCTGCCACCACCCCCATATCGTGGGTGATGAAGATGACACCCATCGACATCTCTTTTTGCAATACTTTGATTAATTGCAGGATCTGCGCCTGAATAGTGACATCCAGCGCGGTAGTCGGTTCATCAGCAATCAGCACTGCCGGGCGGCACGACAGCGCCATCGCAATCATTACCCGCTGTCGCATTCCACCGGAAATCTGATGGGGATAACGCGAAAGAATAGTCTGTGATTCAGGGATGCGAACCTGATCCAGCATCCGCTTCGCCTCTATCATCGCCGCTTCGCGACTGGCGTTCTGATGCAAGCGGATAGACTCGGCAATCTGTTCGCCAACGGTAAATACCGGATTCAGCGATGTCATCGGTTCCTGAAAAATCATCGCCATATCCGCGCCGCGTACGCGCTGCATTTGCGTGGAAGTCTGCTCACTAAGTTCAATCACTTCACGGCTTCGCCGTCGCAACAGCATCTTTTCGCACTGCACCAGACCGCCAGCTTGTTCAAGCAGACGCATCAGCGCCAGCGCAGTGACTGACTTGCCGGAACCAGATTCCCCGACAATCGCCAGCGTCTCGCCACGTCGTAAACGAAAACTGAGTCCGCGAACCGCCGCCGCTTTCTGGCAGTCCTGCATAAAGGCAATATTGAGATTATCAACCGCCAGCACATCACCGGCATCAAGTTCATCACTGTGTGGCAACGGCGTCCCCTTTTTCGCGGTAGATACCCGTGGTTGGCGTATCGCCTGCATAACCCCAGGCACGGTACATCCCTTCGGTGTTAAACGGCAGAGCGACGTTGCCCTGGTGGTCGATAGCGATTAATCCACCGCTGCCGCCCAATGCCGGAAGTTTTTCCATCACCACCCGCTCACAGGCCTCCGACAAACTTAACCCGCCGTAATCCATTAACGCGGCAATGTCATACGCCGCCAGCGTGCGAATGAACACTTCGCCCGTTCCGGTACATGAAACAGCAACGCTGGCGTTATTGGCATAGCAACCTGCGCCAACTAAAGGACTGTCGCCCACTCGTCCAGGTAATTTATTGGTCATTCCGCCCGTGGACGTGGCTGCCGCCAGATTGCCGTTTAAATCCAACGCCACGGCCCCCACGGTGCCCATTTTCTGTTTTTCATCCAGTGGCGCACCGCTATAGTCGAGAACCGTTGTCCCTTCCTCGCGAGCTGCCAGTAGTTGTTGATAACGCAACGACGTGGAGAAAATCTCCGGCGAGACGCGCTCCATGCCATGAGCAAACGCAAAATTTTCTGCCCCTTCGCCAATCATCATGACATGCGGGCTTTGCTCCATCACCAGCCGGGCGGCAAGAACCGGATTACGCAGATGACTGACGCCCGCCACCGCCCCCGCTTTCAGAGTGTTGCCATCCATCACGCAAGCATCCAGCTCGTGGGTTTCATCACGCGTAAAGACGGCGCCAATACCGGCATTAAACAGTGGACACTCCTCCAGCAAACGCACGGCCTCCGTCACTACATCCAGCGCGCTTTCTCCTGCCTCCAGCATTTTCTGTCCAGTTTCAACAATGGCGGACAGCGCCTCAATGTAGCGTAATTCCTGTTGCGAGCTCATCTGCGAGCGGCTGATTGCGCCTGCGCCGCCGTGGATTGCAATGACTGCTTTGCCCATAGTATTTATCCATTAAGAGAGGTGCGCCACTTTTGTTATAAATATCAGAATTTTTGAGAATTATTCATTCAATTTTTGAATATAGAAAGATGTATGTGGCATGTAAAGGCAGGGACTGCACTACGACCGAGGTAGCATACAGTCCGTGACGTTTTTCTGACATAATAGGCAAATTCGATTTAGCCCCCAGGAGTATTTTCATGGAATTTACCACCGGACTGATGCCGCTCGACGCCGCGCTTGGCGAGATACTTTCTCGCGTTGTCCCTCTGACTGCACAGGAAACACTGCCGCTGGTACAGTGCTTTGGTCGTATTCTGGCAAGCGATGTCGTTTCGCCGCTCAATGTCCCCGGATTTGATAACTCCGCAATGGACGGCTACGCAGTACGTTTAGCCGATGTCGCCACCGGAAAGCCACTGCCCGTTGCAGGCAAGTCGTTTGCCGGCCAACCGTATCACGGCGAGTGGCCCACTGGCACCTGCATCCGTATTATGACCGGAGCACCAGTGCCGGAAGGCTGTGAAGCCGTGGTGATGCAGGAACAGACTGAACAAACTGAAGAGGGAATTCGTTTTACCGCCGATATTTGCCACGGGCAAAATATTCGTCGCCGTGGTGAAGATATTTCTGCAGGAGCTGTTGTCTTCCCGGCAGGTACTCGTCTGACCACCGCCGAACTACCAGTAATCGCTTCACTGGGGATTGCCGAAATTCCGGTCATTCGCAAAGTTCGCGTAGCGCTATTTTCCACCGGTGATGAGTTACAGTTGCCAGGCCAGCCGCTGGGTGACGGCCAAATCTACGATACCAACCGTTTAGCGGTGCATCTGATGCTTGAGCAATTGGGTTGCGAGGTCATCAACTTAGGGATTATCCGCGATGATCCCCATGCCCTGCGCGCCGCATTTATTGAAGCCGACAACCAGGCGGATGTGGTGATCAGTTCCGGCGGCGTTTCTGTGGGCGAGGCGGACTACACCAAAACGATTCTTGAAGAGTTGGGGGAAATTACCTTCTGGAAACTGGCGATTAAACCAGGTAAACCGTTCGCTTTCGGTAAGCTCAGCAATAGCTGGTTCTGCGGTCTGCCAGGTAACCCTGTTTCAGCGACACTGACGTTCTATCAACTGGTGCAACCGTTGCTGGCGAAATTAAGCGGCAATACCGCCAGTGGCTTGCCGCCGCGCCAGCGTGTGCGCACGGCTTCTCATCTGAAGAAATCACCTGGTCGTCTTGATTTTCAACGCGGCGTACTGCAACGCAATGCGAACGGTGAACTGGAAGTCACCACCACCGGGCATCAGGGGTCACATATTTTTAGCTCCTTTAGCCTCGGTAACTGCTTTATCGTGCTGGAACGCGATCGCGGCAATGTTGAAGCAGGCGAATGGGTAGAAGTCGAACCGTTTAACGCGTTGTTCGGAGGCGTGTAATGGCAGAACTCAGCGATCAGGAAATGCTGCGCTACAACCGACAAATCATCCTGCGTGGTTTTGATTTTGACGGTCAGGAAGCGCTGAAAGATTCTCGCGTGTTGGTGGTCGGGCTGGGTGGTCTCGGCTGCGCGGCATCGCAATATCTGGCAAGCGCCGGTGTCGGCAACCTGACGCTGCTCGACTTCGACACGGTTTCGCTCTCGAATCTGCAACGCCAGACGCTGCACAGCGACGCCACGATCGGGCAACCTAAGGTTGAATCCGCACGTGACGCGCTGGCGCGAATCAATCCCCACATCATTATTACGCCAGTGAATGCATTGCTTGATGACGCTGAGCTTGCTGCGTTGATTGCTAAACACGATCTGGTGCTCGACTGTACAGATAACGTTGCAGTACGTAATCAACTGAACGCCGGGTGTTTTGTCGCGAAGGTGCCGCTGGTTTCCGGCGCGGCAATTCGCATGGAAGGCCAGGTAACCGTCTTTACCTGGCAGGACTGTGAGCCTTGCTATCGCTGCCTTAGTCGTTTGTTCGGTGAAAACTCACTAACCTGCGTGGAAGCGGGTGTGATGGCACCGTTGATTGGGGTGATTGGTTCATTGCAGGCAATGGAAGCGATTAAACTACTGGCGGGCTATGGCAAACCCGCCAGCGGCAAAATTGTCCTGTACGATGCAATGACCTGCCAGTTCCGCGAAATGAAACTGATGCGTAATCCGGGGTGCGAGGTGTGTGGGAAAGAATAAGAGCCACAATTTAACGGTAACAACAAAAGGATGTGTTATGTCTGAAAATACTGCATTACCCAGAATAAGCTGGAGTATGCTTCTACGAGCAGCGCCGCACTTTTCTCAGGCGATTTACGATGCAATTGCCGATACGCCAATTAATCAGTTGGCCCCCAAAATACGAGCCATATGCTACTGGGATATATTCTGCAGTGAAGTATGCAATGGCGGAGTTGCACAATATCTTTATAATCAGAGTATTACATTGCCGCAGTTTGAGCTCGCACCAGAGTTTGTCGCTGAACATCCTCTGCTGGTTGATGCCTTGCCATTTATGCGTCAGGTTCATAGTGCATGGCAAGAGGTTGCTACAGATGTACTACAATCTCATCAACAGGGAGAGTGGCCGGAAGAGTTTTTCAATAAATACATGCCAGTGTTTGATAACTTACAGACTGAGTTCTTTCGTGTAAGTCGAAAGATATCCTGTCGTATTGACTATGATATTATTCAATCACCCCATGATTATTTCCTGATTGCTCCAATGGGG
>NZ_BBMY01000120.1 GCF_000759775.1 Escherichia albertii NBRC 107761 = DSM 17582 | reverse complement strand
ATACACTAAATCAGTAAGTTGGCAGCATTACCGGCCGTTGGCCTGAAATATACTCACGGCTTTAGTCGTTTGACGCCAAGTGTTATTACCGTGACGGCGATGATCGTCAGTATGGCGCTACTTGCCTGGGCGATGAAATCACTGCCTGTAGGTACGGCTTATGCCGTCTGGACAGGGATTGGCGCGGTTGGCGCGGCTATCACCGGTATTGTGTTACTTGGCGAGTCCGCTAACCCGATGCGTCTGGCGAGTCTGGCGTTAATCGTATTGGGGATTATTGGTCTGAAACTCAGCACTCATTAACTACCGGGTTGCTGTACCCAAATAAATTTACTGACGTCAAACCCTTCCCGGGTCGCAACTGCCAGCATCTCCTGTTTAACTTTGTCAGAAATGGTTGGTGTGCGGGAGAGTATCCACAGGTAGTCGCGGTCCGGGCCGCAAACCAGCGCGTGGCGGTACTCCCGGTCAAGTGCGATGACATTATAACCGCCGTAGAATGGCCCAAAGAACGATACTTTCAAGGCTGCGCGACGCGGATTTCCGGTAAAGTACGCTTTTCCTTCACTTTGCTGCCACATCTCTCTGTCCGGGTTGTAGCCTTTATTAATGACATTCAGGCCGCCGTCATCCCGCAGGCTATACGTCGCAGTCACTTTCTCCAGCCCGCGTTCAAAGCGGTGATCAAAACGGGCAATCTCATACCAGGTACCGAGATAGCGTTTGGTATCGAAATTATTTACTACGGTCACGCCACGTGGTGGTGTGGGAGAACTACAGGCAACGACCAGAAATGCCGCTGTGGCTACGACAACGAGAGGGAGCAGACGCATAGACGTTTCCTTACTGTTTTTTTCTAAGTGTAGATGACAGCAAGGAAAAGCGGAGAAAAGGTCCGAAAATTCGGACCTGATGAAATTTTATTGTAGGGCGTTGAGGATCTGCCAGGCGGCGGCGACTCTCACAGGGTTTGGATAGTTTTTGTTAGCCAGCATCACAATACCCAGCTCTTTTTCTGGGATAAACGCGACATAGCTACCAAATCCGCCGGTCGCCCCCGTTTTATGTACCCATGATGCGCGCACTGCAGGCGCTGGGGGCGTAATCGCTTTTACGGGACGTGCCGCCAGTGCAATTTTATTGTCGCTGCCGTTAATGATGATGTCAGGATTTACCGGCCAGTCCAGCATTTCCCAGCCCAGCCCCTGATACATATCGCCAGATTGCCAGTAGCGAGATTGCGCCAGTTGGATACCTTGCTGAAGAGTTTTGTCTTTGATCTCCTGGGGATTCATATTGCTTTGCAGCCAGCGGGCCATATCTTCAATCGTCGATTTCACACCGTAAGCTTCAGCATCTAACGCCCCTGGTGAAACATGTACTGCCTTACCTTCGCGATATCCCCAGGCATAATTCTTTTCTTCCGCTGATGGCACATTAATCCACGTATGGGTGAGTTTGAGAGGCTGGAAAACACGAGTTTGCATCGCCTGTTCAAAGCTTAAACCAGACGGCTTCACAACCAGTGCGCCGAACAAACCAATACTGGAATTCGCGTACAAACGTTGTGTTCCTGGCGCCCATTCAGGCTGCCAGTTTTGATAGAAACGTAGCAGGTCCGTTGCGGATTTAACGTCATCCGGCACCTGCAATGGCAGGCCGCCAGCGGTATAGGTTGCGAGATGTAATAGTGTGATCCTATTCCACTGTTTAGCGGTAAGTTCAGGCCAGTATTTTGTGACGGGATCGCTTAGAGTGATTTCCTCTCGTGCAATAGCGTCGCCACCAAGCACGCCGGTAAATGTTTTGCTCACCGAACCTAGCTCAAATAATGTTTTCTGCGTGACGGGCCGATTTTTTTCCACGTCCGCATAGCCCCAGGTAAAGTAATAAGGCTTGCCCTGATAAATCACCGCCACAGCCATGCCAGGGATTTTTTGTTGCTCAATGAGTGGCGTCATTGTGCGATGCACAATCTCGTTGATCTGTTGTTCGCTGTGGGAGGCGGCAAGTGTGGAGTAAGATATGGCGAGCAGTAAGGCGCAGAGCGTCGTTTTGAACATAGGAGCTGTTTTCCATACAAAACGGCCCGCCAGAGGCGGGCCGGATTTACATTGACGATACGTTAGATTGTAACGATACCGACCAGCGTGACAACTGTCAGAATAGCAGCCAGACCGTAGAAAACCCATTTTCCCGCAGGCACGTGGATTTTCAGGTCATGCATCGCGTGGTGCATACGGTGTAAACCACACCACAGCGGCAGGACGATCATCAGGAACAGGAATACGCGACCAATGAAGCTCTGCGCAAACGCCAGAATGCGTTCATAGCTCAGCGCATCACCTGGGAACAGGCCCAGCGGCAACATAATGCCGACGAGCAGAACCATTACCGGTGCGATGATCGCGCCCCACATGCCGCCTGCACCGAAGAGGCCCCAGAATACCGGTTCGTCAGAACGCTTTGGATTTGGATTAATCATCTCAGGCTCCTTACCAGTACAGGGCAACAAACAGGATTACGATGGTGGCAACCACGGTTACCGCCCAGAGACCTTTGATAATCGGCTCTGGCCCCATTTTTTCGTCTTTTACAATGATATTGGCGGCTTTCGGCGCCAGTTCAAACCAGGTTTTGGTGTGCAGCAAGGCTGCCGCCAGAGTGATCAGGTTAATGATCACGATAACCGGGTTTTGTAAAAAGTCGACGAATCCCGCCCAGGCTTCCGGGCCGTTTTTCAGGGCAAACAGCCCGAAAATCAGTTCAATGCTGAACCACACAGCCGGAACTGCCGTGCCTTCGCGCAGCATGTAAAAGCGATAAAACGGCAATTTTTTCCACCAGGTGGACGTCATTGGCCGTACATACGGTTTACGTTTAGTCGTCATGTTGCACTCCTTAGCGTGGTTTCAGGGTAGCGATAAGAAAGTCTTTCGAACTTTCTACTTTGCCCTGCTGAATGGCTGCAGCCGGATCGACGTGTTTCGGGCAGACTTCGGAGCAGTAGCCCACGAAAGTACAGCTCCATACGCCGTTCTGGCTGTTTAACTGCGCCATACGCTCCTTCTTACCGTGGTCGCGGCTATCTTCGTTATAACGATGTGCCAGCGTAATGGCAGCCGGACCGATGAACTCTGGGTTCAGGCCGAACTGCGGGCATGCGGCATAGCACAGACCACAGTTGATGCAACCGGAGAACTGGTGATACTTCGCCATCTGCGCAGGAGTCTGAATGTTAGTACCCTGATCCGCAGTGCGGGAGTTGCCGATGATGTACGGTTTGATCGCTTCCAGGCTTTCGATGAAGTGAGTCATATCAACAACCAGATCGCGTTCGATCGGGAAGTTCGCTAACGCTTCAACCTTCATACCGTCGGTGTAGTCACGCAGGAAGGTTTTACATGCCAGTTTCGGCACGTTGTTAACCATCATGCCGCAGGAACCGCAAATCGCCATACGGCAGGACCAGCGGTAGCTCAGGTCCGGCGCCAGGTTGTCTTTGATATAGCCCAGCGCATCCAGCAACGAGGTGGTTGCGTCATAAGGCACTTCATAGAATGCGCTATGCGGTGCGGTATCGACTTCCGGGTTATAGCGCACCACCTCAATTTTCAGGTTCTTCATCTCAGCCATTCGCCTTCTCCTTCTTATTGGCTGCTTCCGCTTTATCGGCCGCATCCGCTTCGCCACCGTAAACGCGTTTGGCTGGCGGCAGCGTAGTAATCTTCACGTCGCTGTACTCCAGGCGGGTAGTGCCATCAGCATCGCGGAAGGCGAGGGTATGTTTGAGGAAGTTGACGTCGTCACGCTCGGTGCAACCTTCGTCCAGACGCTGGTGCGCGCCGCGGGACTCTTTACGCGCCATTGCGGAGTGCGCCATACATTCGGCAACGTTCAGACCGTGGCCCAGCTCAATGGTGTAGAGCAGGTCGGTGTTGAACACGCTGGAAGTGTCGGTGATACGTACGCGCTTGAAGCGTTCCTGTAGTTCCGCCAGCTTGTCGATGGTTTTCTGCATCAGTTCCGGCGTACGGTAGATACCGCAACCTTCTTCCATAGCGAGGCCCATTTCGTCGCGGATCTTCGCCCAGTTTTCGCCGCCATCCTGGTTAACCAGATCTTTCAGACGTTGTTCAACGGCTGCGGCTTGTGCTTCGATTGCCGCTTCGTTGCCGTTACCGGCCGTGGCGGCACGCTCCGTCGCTTGTTCACCAGCCAGGCGACCGAAGACCACCAGTTCCGCCAGTGAGTTGGAGCCCAGACGGTTTGCGCCGTGCAGACCGACAGAGGAACATTCGCCCACGGCGAACAGACCCTTAATGCGGGTTTCGCAGTTCTGATCGGTTTCGATACCGCCCATGGTGTAGTGTGCGGTCGGACGTACTGGGATCGGTTCTTTAACCGGATCGACGCCAACATACGCTTTTGCCAGTTCGCAGATAAACGGCAGACGTTCGTGCAGTTTTTTCTCACCCAGGTGACGCAGGTCGAGGTATACCACATCGCCACGCGGCGTAGAGATAGTGTTGCCTTTGCGCCACTCGTGCCAGAAGGCCTGAGAAACTTTGTCGCGTGGACCCAGTTCCATATATTTGTTTTTCGGTTCGCCCAGCGGAGTTTCTGGCCCCATGCCGTAGTCTTGCAGATAGCGGTAGCCATTTTTGTTGACCAGAATACCGCCTTCACCACGGCAACCTTCGGTCATCAGGATACCGGAACCTGGCAGACCCGTCGGGTGGTACTGAACGAATTCCATATCACGCAGTGGAACGCCATGGCTCAACGCCATACCCATGCCGTCACCGGTTACAATACCGCCGTTGGTGTTGTAGCGATAAACGCGACCCGCACCGCCGGTAGCCATAACGACCGCGTTAGCACGGATCTGTACCAGCGTGCCTTCCATCATGTTCATTGCCACCAGGCCGCGAACATGACCATCATCGACCAGAATATCCAGTACGAAGTGTTCGTCAAAACGCTGGATCTGTGGGAACTGTAGAGAGGTCTGGAACAGAGTATGAAGCATATGGAAGCCGGTCTTATCGGCGGCGAACCAGGTACGCTCGATTTTCATACCGCCGAAGCGACGTACGTTGACGCTACCATCCGGGCGACGACTCCATGGGCAGCCCCACAGTTCCAGTTGGGTCATCTCGGTTGGGCAGTGATGGACGAAATAATCCACAACATCCTGCTCACATAACCAGTCGCCACCTGCTACTGTATCGTGAAAGTGATATTCGAAGCTGTCATGATCCTGCGCGACAGCGGCAGAGCCCCCTTCTGCAGCAACGGTATGACTGCGCATCGGGTATACTTTTGAGATTAGTGCGATTTTTGCATTTGGGTTTGCCTGCGCGGCAGCAATTGCAGCACGTAATCCCGCGCCACCGGCACCTACAATGGCAAGATCGGCTTGAAAGGTTTGCACGACATTCCTCCAGATTGTTTTTATCCCACAGTCACGTACTTCAGAGTAAGTACCTGAAAGTTACGCACTGCGAACGCTATTTCACTGCTCCTTTATAGGTATAACAGTATAGTCTGATGGATAAGTCTGAAATTTGACGAGATCGATTTTTTTAGCGTGCCAGGAGGCTAAATTATCACTGAAGATGATTAATTTAATTACTAAACCATCAGTTTGCGGTTTTTTTAGTCACTCCCCATCACGCCCTGATCCTTGCGTAAAATTTGTCTCTCCGTCGCGTTGCGAGTAGACTTCGTGCCCTTGTTAAAAACTGGAGATTTCACTATGAGCGAAACGGCATCCTGGCAGCCGAGCGCATCTATTCCTAACTTGTTAAAACGCGCGGCGATTATGGCGGAAATCCGTCGCTTCTTTGCCGATCGTGGAGTGCTGGAGGTGGAGACGCCTTGTATGAGTCAGGCGACGGTAACGGATATTCATCTGGTCCCGTTTGAGACACGTTTCGTTGGCCCCGGACACTCCCAGGGGATGAATCTTTGGTTAATGACCAGCCCGGAATATCACATGAAACGCCTGCTGGTAGCAGGTTGTGGTCCCGTATTCCAGTTATGCCGCAGCTTCCGTAATGAAGAGATGGGGCGTTATCACAACCCTGAATTCACCATGCTGGAGTGGTATCGACCGCATTATGATATGTACCGGTTGATGAATGAGGTTGATGATCTTCTGCAGCAGGTGTTGGATTGTCCGGCCGCAGAAAGCCTTTCTTATCAACAAGCTTTTCTGCGTTATCTGGAAGTTGACCCGCTCTCTGCCGATAAAACACAGTTGCGGGAAGCCGCGGCGAAACTGGATTTGAGCAATGTTGCCGATACCGAAGAAGATCGCGATACGCTGCTACAACTGTTATTTACCTTTGGCGTAGAGCCAAACATAGGTAAAGAGAAACCGACCTTTGTTTATCACTTCCCTGCCAGCCAGGCATCTCTGGCGCAAATCAGTACTGAGGATCATCGGGTCGCGGAACGCTTCGAGGTTTACTATAAAGGTATTGAACTGGCGAATGGTTTCCATGAGTTGACGGATGCTCATGAACAGCAACAACGCTTCGAACAGGATAACCGTAAACGTGCGGCGCGCGGTTTACCACAACATCCTATCGACAAGAATCTGATTGATGCTCTGGAAGTGGGCATGCCCGACTGTTCCGGCGTGGCGCTGGGCGTTGACCGCCTGGTGATGTTGGCGCTGGGAGCGGAGACTCTGGCAGAAGTGATTGCCTTTAGCGTTGATCGGGCATAATTCTGAAAAATCACTGAATTAACGACACAGAATGGCGTAACTGGCGCCGTTCTGTAGCATATTTTTTCATTTTTCTGCCAAAGCCTACAATTTAAGACTGGATGTTTGTTATCATCCGGGTATCAATTCTGTATTGGTTTTTATGCTGCCCATCAATCGGTGGGTAGTACAGTTCAATTGGCACGTTTAATATACGTGCTGAAATGAAGGATGGTTTCATGCCTCACTCGGTAAAAAAGATGAGTCTGATTGGACTCATATTGATGATCTTTACTTCCGTATTTGGATTTGCCAATAGCCCATCAGCGTATTACTTAATGGGGTATAGTGCGATTCCCTTTTATATATTTTCTGCATTGTTATTCTTTATTCCATTCGCCCTAATGATGGCTGAAATGGGGGCTGCTTATCGTAAAGAAGAAGGCGGCATCTATTCCTGGATGAATAATAGCGTCGGACCGCGTTTTGCCTTTATTGGCACATTTATGTGGTTTTCCTCTTATATTATCTGGATGGTGAGTACCTCCGCTAAAGTATGGGTACCATTTTCTACCTTCCTCTACGGTAGCGATATGACTCAGCACTGGCGCATTGCCGGTCTGGAGCCAACGCAGGTAGTCGGTCTGTTGGCGATGGCCTGGATGATTCTGGTAACTGTTGTTGCCTCGAAGGGAATTAATAAAATTGCCCGAATTACCGCAGTGGGCGGTATTGCAGTAATGTGTCTTAATTTAGTATTACTGTTAGTGAGTATTATCATTTTGTTATTAAATGGTGGTCATTTCGCGCAAGATATTAATTTTATGGTATCTCCAAATCCGGGATATCAGTCTGGTCTGGCGATGTTATCGTTTGTTGTATTTGCTATTTTTGCTTACGGTGGAATTGAAGCCGTTGGTGGGCTGGTAGATAAAACAGAAAATCCAGAAAAGAACTTTGCTAAAGGGATTATTTTTGCCGCTATTGTTATTTCAATTGGTTATTCGCTGGCAATATTTTTATGGGGCGTCAGTACTAACTGGCAGCAGGTATTAAGTAACGGTTCTGTTAACCTCGGTAATATTACTTATGTGCTGATGAAGAGTCTGGGGATGTCGCTGGGTAACGCGTTGCATTTATCACCTGAAACGTCGTTGTCGCTGGGCGTATGGTTTGCGCGTATTACCGGACTTTCCATGTTCCTTGCCTACACCGGCGCGTTCTTTACGCTCTGTTATTCGCCGTTAAAAGCGATTATCCAGGGGACGCCGAAAGCGTTGTGGCCAGAGCCGATGACGCGCCTGAACGCGATGGGAATGCCATCTGTCGCCATGTGGATGCAGTGTGCTCTGGTCACTGTTTTCATTCTGTTGGTTTCATTTGGTGGGGGGACGGCCTCGGCGTTCTTTAACAAGTTGACGCTGATGGCGAACGTGTCTATGACGCTGCCTTATCTGTTCCTCGCGCTGGCTTTCCCGTTTTTTAAAGCGCGTCAGGATCTCGACAGACCGTTTGTTATTTTTAAAACGCACATGTCGGCAATGATTGCGACGGTGGTGGTCGTGCTGGTGGTGACTTTTGCGAACGTCTTCACCATCATCCAGCCGGTAGTTGAAGCCGGAGACTGGGACAGCACATTGTGGATGATTGGCGGCCCGGTCTTTTTCTCGCTGTTAGCGATGGCGATTTACCAGAACTATTGCAGCCGTATGGCGAACAAGCCTGAGCTGGCACTGGACTGATCATGTGAAATCCTGCAACTCATCGTCTCTCCGGCGATGAGTTGTCTGGTAAGGAAGACGTTATGGACGACGGTAGTCGGGATCCAGTGATAACCGAAGATGAAATCAGGGCGCTGCAATTTTCTGCACAGGACATTGCAGAAATAGAGCACGTTATCCTTTCTTTTGCCGATGCCCGCCACACCCGCAAAGTAGCGATGGTGGTCGGTAATACCATTAATATCCTCAAAGATCGCGATGGTTCGCGGTGGGGAAACCTGCCTGATATCTATTGCACTTACCTGATCAGGTGTCTGGTTTTTCGTGGGGAATTAATCGGGTATGGGGATTTGTTCCGCATGCGTTATAGCGAAATTAAACTGCCGATTGAAACATCATGAGTGCGCGTCAGTTTATTTTATGCTGCATTTGGTTCTTCGTATCTGTTCTCTGGATTCTGATACTGTCCACGCTGGACAAAGAGTGGATGATTGAGGAGAGGGGAGTTAAAAATATCTGCGATGTGTTGGAATATCTTGAAAATGACGATACCCGCGATATTGGTGTGATAATGACGTTACCGCTCTTTTTCCCCTTTCTCTGGTTCACTCTGCGGCGAAAAAAACGCGGTTGGCTTATGTATGCCACCGCGCTGACCATTTTCAGCTACTGGCTGTGGCAATTTTTCCTGCGCTATCAATTTTGTTGGTGATTGAAGCTGCCAGATTCACATCCGGCAGCTTCACGCATTACAAACTTCCCACCTGGCGCCCTTTACCTGCAGAAGTCAGCGTTCTTCCCGTTTGCTTGCCGTTCAGACTTTCCAGACGCATCTGGAAGGGCGGGAATGGCATATCGATACCGTGGGCGTGGAAGCCCGCCAGAATTAGCTGGTGGATTTCATGGCGTAGCGGCATGCGGTGGCCCATTTCGGCAGCGTAAATACGCAACTCGAAAATCTGAATCCCCTGTTGCAGATCCACCAGAAAAGCTTCCGGCGCCGGATTGTCGAGCACCAGCGAGCAGCGCCGCGCTGCCGTAAGCAGGATTTCCGTCACTTCTTTACTGTTGGCATCGGCAGGGGCCGGAATTGTCAGCACCACGCGCGTTACCGAGTCAGAGAGTGACCAGTTGATAAACTGCTCAGTAATAAACGCCTTGTTCGGCACGATAATCTCTTTACGGTCCCAGTCGCTGATAGTGGTGGCGCGAGTGTTAATTTTCGTCACGCTACCGGTGAGATCGCGGATTGTCACCGTATCGCCAATGCGAATCGGTTTTTCGAACAGGATAATCAGGCCAGAGATAAAGTTGGCGAAAATCTCCTGTAAACCAAAGCCCAGACCAACACCGAGCGCGGCGACCAGCCACTGCAATTTCGACCACTCAATGCCAATCATCGAGAAGCCAACCAGACCGCCAATCAGCATCAGCAGATATTTGGTGATGGTGGTGATGGCGTACCCCGTACCTGGTGTTAAATCCAGATGCTGCAAAATCGCCAGTTCCAGCAGGGCAGGCAGGTTGCGCACCAGTTGCGTAGTGATGATAAACACCAGAATGGCAATCAGCACTGCGCCAAGGGTAATCGGCTCCAGGCTTTCCACGCCCCGTACTGTGGAAGTGACATCCCACAGTGAAATATTTTCGAGGAAGCCGAAAGCGGAATGAATTTCCGACCACAGTACGATGACTGAAAGCAGGGCGATCAGCATCAGAATTGAACGAACCAGTCGCAAGGACTGGGCACTGATGGCATCGAGATCGACTTCACTTTCATCTACCTCAACCGCCCCTTCCGGGCTACTGTGGTGATGCGCTTCTTCTTCGCCACGCGCGCGCTGCGCCAGCATTTCTGCCCGGCGATGTTTCGCGCGATCAAATGCCAGCCTGCGCCGCTGGATTAACATCCATCGGCGGATAACGTAGTAAATCACCAACAGCAGGAACCAGATGGCAACTGAGGTTTCCAGTCTCGCTAATAGCGCCTGCGCTGTTGCCAGGTAACCGACCACGGATGCCAGAATGGCAACCAGCGGCGCGCCAATCATCATGTTCCATAACATATGGTTGGCAATATTGTCCCCGCTGCCTTCTTTATTGAGGTACAGCGGGATCCCGGCCTTTTTCAGACTGAGAGTAACAACCGCCAGCGCACCACAGATGAGGATGAAGCAGAGTCGTCCCAGCGAACCGGAAAACTCACGGTCGTTGAGATTATCGAACATCATCAACGCCATAATCAGCGGTACGATAAGCCCAATGCTCATCAGGTAGTAGCGCATCCCACGAGAAACCCGTTCGCGCGGCCAACCAAAATGGGCGATAAACAAGCCGTTAGGCCGGGCAAAGGCAGCGCAAATCATCACCACCCATAGCAGCGGCACGGTGGCCGTTACGCCATCGCCAATCGCTACCGCTAACGGATAAGGCCACGCCTCGCGCAGCCCGTAACCCAACGTCATCCACAGCACCGGCAGCGGTGAAGCAACGAGTATCGACCAGAAAAGCGTCCGTAACGTCAGCCAGAAGTGATCCTGAGTCACTTTGCCGACTTTTGCGGCCGAACGTTCGAGAAAACGAGTGAAATAGCGGCGTGAGTAAATACTGCAACCGACCAGAATCAACGCGCCAAACAGAGGCAAAAGCGTCTCTTTGCTGGTTAGCATCATGATGCTGGCTTTGCCCAACTGACTGAAGGTGTCCAGTGAGATCAGACGACGCAGATCCTGAGCGATCTCCAGCGGCCAGGCGATGGTCATTGGACGCACGTCAGAGGTCCAGAACAGATAGCGGTGTGTCGCTTCGTTCACCTCTTTCAGTGCATCCTCCAGTTGCCCGTTGGAAACTTTCAGCTTAGTCAGTTCGAGCAGTAGCGTGTCGCCGCCCTGCAACAATGAATTCAGCAATTCACGCTGAGTACGCAGTTGGGCTTCGAGAATGCGATTTTGCTCGGCGGTCAGCGGCTGGCCGTCGGACTGATGGATTTGTCGTAGTTGTGGCTGTTTGTTTAGCAGATCCTCATAGCGCAACCGTTGCACGCGTAACTGGACCATTTCGGTATCCAGTTGTTGCGGTTTGGGCATTTCCGGCAAGCGCGCTACCTGTGCCCGTAACGCTTCGCCGAGCAGGTTTGATGACCCCAGCCATTGTGACTGTTCACGCAGCGTATTCAGTGCCTGCCTGACCTGTAACGTCTGGCTGGCAGCCTGGCGCTGTTGCGAAGCCACTAAATCCATTCGCTGTGCCTGCTGATTCAGCGCTGCCGATAGTTCACGGTTAATTTTGAACTGTGCGACGATATCTTTCGGCAAATCGGCGCTGCTTTCCGCCAGTTGCTCGGTGCTTTCCAGCGCCCGTTCCGCCTCCAGTTGGCGCTGGCTGTTTAACTGGTTGCGTAATGTCTGCAAATACGCATCGAGTTGTTGACTCTCTTTGTCTGCCAGTTCTGAGCGTAAACGTGCTAATTCCTGGCGATTATTAGCAGAAAGTTGTGCCAGTTCGAGCTCATCGACCAATGATTTCAAACGCGCGGAGTCTGCCTGCAAAGCGAAATTTTGCGCCTGATTAAGCGGAGTATTTCCGGTGAGCGCACCCAGCCGACGCTCGACTTCGTTCAACTGACGGCGAGTGTCAGTTTGCTGCTGCGGCAGTTGGTTAAGCGAATCTGCAATTTCACGGGCGCGTTCTTGTTCCTGCTGGGCCTGGCGACTTTTATCCAGCAACTGGCTACTGATCTGGAGAATTTCCTGATTTAGCGCGTCGGTGGACATCCCCGACGGCGCACTGCGCGGCTCGTCATGCATATTGTTTAATTGCGCGCGTAGAGCAGCAGAGAGCTTCGGATAATTATCAATAACGTCTTGATATTGTTTGATGCGCTCAAGGGAACCTTTTCGTTCCTCAAGCGCATTTAAGGCGGACTGGAGCGCCTCTACGACTTCCGGCTGTGCGGGTTTCGCCGCTTTCGCCTGCTCCAGTTCTTGCGAGATTTGTTTACTATCGGGGGCCGTCGCAGCGTACGCCCCCCAACTGAGGCACCAGGCCATCAGAAAAGTGATAATCAGGCGCACGTCAGCGTTTCCTTTGATGAATTAGACCTGGTCTTTTTTGTCGTCAACCAATGAGCTGGCGTCGTGTTCTGCCGGGCTCTCTTCAGCAGGAAGAGAGGACGGTTCAGCTTCTGGCGCAACAAAGGTTTCGGTAGATACTGCCAGCGGCTGGCCAATTTTCGTGACCGACAGGCTTTCCAGTTGCTCTACCAGATTCACTTTACCCGGTGCAAACAGGTTGATCACGGTAGAACCGAGTTTAAAGCGCCCCATTTCCTGGCCTTTCAGCAGCGCCACAGAACCGTCGTTTTCCCCGGCAGGCCAGCTCCAGCGTTTGATGATGCCTTCGCGTGGCGGCGTAATGGTGCCCGCCCAGACGGTTTCAATGCTGCCAACAATGGTTGCACCGACCAGAATCTGCGCCATCGGACCAAATTCGGTATCGAACAGGCAGATCACGCGCTCATTACGGGCAAACAAATTCGGCACGTTCTGGGCGGTGAGATGGTTCACAGAGAAGAGATCGCCCGGTACGTAGATCATCTCACGCAGAATGCCGTTACATGGCATATGTACGCGGTGGTAGTCACGCGGGGAGAGGTAAGTGGTCACAAACGTACCGTTGCGGAAGAGATCCGCCATCAGGTAGTTACCTGCCAGCAGGGCTTCAAGGCTGTAGTTATGGCCTTTGGCTTGCAGGATTTTATCTTCTTCGATTTTACCTAACTGGCTGATAACGCCATCGGCAGGCATGACCAGAACATTCGGATCGGTATTAATTGGGCGTACTTCGTCACGCAGCGGACGGACAAAGAATTCGTTAAACGTGCGATAGCTGGCGGTATCCGGCTTCTGCGCCTCTTTCATGTCGACCTTGTAGTATTTAACGAACAGATCGATAACCAGTTTTGTCAGCCATCCTGCCCGCTTGCTTGCGCCCCAACCCGCCAGGCGAGTAAGCCATAGTTTCGGCAGAATGTACTGTAGCGAAAGTTTAAATGAATTTAACAAGGTAGCCTCCAGGCCATTGTTTTGTCGTTCCTGATCCGGCGTAGAGGCCGGATCCTGAAAAAAAGGGGGACGATTCTAACGACGGTTAGCTTAATTGTCAGTCGTCCGTAGCAGAAAAGTTTTTACGCGTTTTTACCTGCGCCATGCTTTCCAGAATACGGTGATAGTTTTCGAAACGAGTTTCCGCGATTTTCCCTTCCTCAACCGCTTCACGGATAGCGCAACCCGGATCGGTATCGTGCTTGCAATCGCGATATTTGCACAAGCCTAAGTAGTCGTGGAATTCGACAAAACCCTGAGTGACTTGTTCCGCTCCCAGGTGCCAGAGGCCAAATTCACGCACTCCGGGTGAGTCGATCACGTCGCCGCCGTGCGGGAAATGATACAACCGTGCGGCAGTCGTAGTGTGCTGACCGAGACCGGAAACGTCAGACACATCATTGGTCAGAATCTCTTTTTGCAGCCCCAGCAGCGCATTCAGCAGGCTGGATTTGCCGACGCCAGACTGCCCGGCAAAGATGCTGATGCGCCCGGTCAACGCCTCTTCCAGCGGTTTCAGCCCATCCTGAGTATGGCTGGAAACCATCAATACGCGATAACCAATATTGCGGTAGATATCCATCTGCTCGTTAACGAACGCCATCCCTTCATCGTCCAGCAGATCGATTTTGTTGAGCACAATAATCGGCTCAATCTGCAAGGTTTCGCAAGCCACCAGGTAACGGTCGATAATATTGAGCGACAGCTCCGGCAAAATAGCGGAGACAATGACGATCTGGTCGATATTGGCGGCAATAGGTTTTACGCCGTCGTAGAAATCCGGGCGCGTCAATACCGAAGTACGCTCATGTACCGCCTCCACGATCCCTTTGACATTTACGCCTTCCGCCGCCGGTTTACCTGGGCGCCAGACCACGCGATCGCCGGTTACCAGCGAACGGATGGTTCGGCGAATATTGCAGCGGTGAACCTCGCCATCGGCAGATTCCACATCAGCGTGCATGCCAAAGCGACTGATGACGATGCCTTCATCGGGCTCGCCAAACAAATTGTCGTCGTAGTCGGGCTTCTCCTTAGACGTTTTTAGACGACGCTGGTGATTAGCGTTCACACGGCGCTGCTGGCCTTTGGAGAGTTTATTTTTACTCAATCGTACTGACTCCTGGTCGCCCCTGATGGGCAAAACATCTATGATACACGCAATTGTGGATCAATATAGTCACTGTGAATGGGTGGAAAATAGCATGAGTGCCAATGAAAACAACCTGATTTGGATCGATCTTGAGATGACCGGTCTGGATCCCGAGCGCGATCGCATAATTGAGATTGCCACGTTGGTGACCGATGCCAACCTGAATATTCTGGCAGAGGGGCCGACTATTGCAGTACATCAGTCTGATGAACAACTGGCGTTGATGGATGACTGGAACGTACGCACCCATACCGCCAGCGGGCTGGTGGAGCGCGTGAAAGCGAGCACCATGGGCGATCGGGAAGCTGAACTGGCGACGCTCGAATTTTTAAAACAGTGGGTGCCTGCGGGAAAATCACCTATCTGCGGTAACAGCATCGGCCAGGATCGTCGCTTCCTGTTTAAATACATGCCGGAGCTGGAAGCCTATTTCCACTACCGTTATCTTGATGTCAGCACGCTGAAAGAGCTGGCGCGTCGCTGGAAGCCGGAAATTCTTGCTGGTTTTACCAAGCAGGGGACGCATCAGGCGATGGATGATATCCGTGAGTCGGTGGCAGAACTGGCTTACTATCGCGAGCATTTTATCAAGCTGTAAAATTTTTCCTGGTCACATAACCGCCGGAATTCTCTTGCGGCGGCGTGGTTTTGACGCTAAATTGAACGTCTTGCTGATAATTTCAGCATTTGAGATAAAAACTCAAAAAAAATTTTTTAGGGGGGTTGCAGAGGGAAAGAATTCTCGTATAATGCGCCTCCCGTAACGACGCAGAAATGCGAAATTACGAAAGCAAAAATTAAGTAGTAC
>NZ_BBMY01000121.1 GCF_000759775.1 Escherichia albertii NBRC 107761 = DSM 17582 | reverse complement strand
CCTGTCACTTTTAGGCTGCAAACAGGAAGATGTCGATAGCGGCACTGTAGGTTTAATAAACACCCCTAAAGGGGTTCTGGTTACCCAGCGAGCGCGCTGCACGGGTTGCCATCGCTGTGAAATCTCGTGCACAAACTTTAACGATGGCGCGGTTGGCACCTTTTTCTCCCGTATCAAAATCCATCGTAATTTTTTCTTTGGCGATAAAGGGCCTGGTTCTGGGGGCGGCCTGTATGGCGATCTGAACTATACCGCTGACACCTGCCGCCAGTGTAAAGATCTGCAATGCCTGAAGGTTTGCCCGATTGGTGCGATTACCTGGCAGCAGGAAGAGGGATGTATAACCGTCGATCATAAACGTTGCATTGGTTGTAGCGCCTGTACCACTGCGTGTCCGTGGATGATGGCTACCGTAAATACTGAAACTAAAAAATCGTCGAAATGCGTGTTATGCGGTGAATGCGCAAATGCCTGTCCGACAGGGGCGTTAAAAATTATTGAGTGGAAAGATATTACTGTGTGAATCTTGCAAAGGAAAACATCATGGCTAACGGTTGGACAGGCAATATATTAAGGGTCAATCTCACGACAGGAAATATTACCCGCGAAGATTCCAGTAAGTTTAAAAATTTTGTCGGTGGTATGGGCTTTGGCTACAAAATTATGTATGACGAAGTGCCGCCCGGCACCAAACCTTTCGATGAAGCAAATAAATTAGTCTTTGCTACGGGACCATTAACGGGCTCCGGCGCACCTTGTAGCTCACGTGTAAATATCACCTCACTTTCTACGTTTACCAAAGGTAATTTAGTCGTTGACGCCCATATGGGGGGATTTTTTGCCGCGCAAATGAAATTCGCCGGATACGACGTTATTATTATTGAAGGTAAAGCGAAATCACCCGTCTGGTTAAATATTAAAGATGACAACGTCACCCTCGAAAAAGCAGATTTCTTATGGGGGAAAGGGACGCGGGCTACCACGGAGGAAATTTGTCGTTTAACCAACCAGGAAACCTGTGTGGCGGCCATTGGTCAGGCGGGAGAAAACCTGGTGCCGCTCTCTGGCATGCTGAATAGTCGTAACCACAGTGGCGGCGCAGGAACTGGCGCAATAATGGGCTCCAAAAACCTGAAAGCGATTGCGGTTGAAGGGACAAAGGGGGTCAACATAGCCGATCGTCAGGAAATGAAGCGCCTCAATGACTACATGATGACCGAGCTTATCGGCGCTAATAACAACCATGTGGTGCCGAGTACGCCGCAATCCTGGGCTGAGTATTCAGATCCCAAGTCACGCTGGACGGCACGTAAGGGCCTGTTTTGGGGCGCTGCGGAAGGTGGGCCGATTGAAACGGGCGAGATCCCGCCAGGTAATCAGAATACAGTGGGTTTCCGCACCTATAAATCTGTCTTTGATTTAGGTCCGGCGGCAGAAAAATACACCGTTAAAATGAGCGGCTGTCACTCTTGTCCAATCCGTTGTATGACCCAGATGAACATTCCGCGGGTTAAGGAGTTCGGCGTGCCCAGTACCGGCGGTAATACCTGTGTCGCCAACTTTGTCCATACCACTATCTTCCCAAATGGCCTCAAAGATTTTGAAGATAAAGACGATGGTCGCGTCATTGGTAATCTGGTTGGTCTGAATCTGTTTGATGACTACGGCCTGTGGTGTAACTACGGACAACTGCACCGTGACTTTACGTATTGCTACAGCAAAGGCGTGTTTAAACGCGTTCTTCCTGCCGCTGAGTATGCGGAAATTCGCTGGGATCAACTGGAAGCGGGTGACGTTAACTTCATTAAAGATTTTTATTACCGTCTGGCGCATCGCGTCGGCGAGCTTAGTCACCTGGCCGATGGCTCTTATGCTATCGCGGAGCGCTGGAATTTAGGCGCAGAATATTGGAGCTACGACAAAAATAAACTCTGGTCGCCATTTGGCTATCCGGTACACCATGCCAATGAGGCGTTGGCGCAGGTTGGTTCTATCGTTAACTGTATGTTCAACCGTGACTGCATAACGCACACGCACATCAACTTTATTGGCTCCGGTTTGCCGTTGAAATTGCAACGTGAAGTCGCAAAAGAGCTATTTGGTTCTGAAGATGCCTATGATGAAACCAAAAACTACACGCCAGTCAATGACGCGAAAATTAAATATGCCAAGTGGTCGCTGTTACGCGTTTGTTTACACAATGCCGTCACCTTATGCAACTGGGTCTGGCCAATGACTGTTTCGCCGTTGAAAAGTCGTAATTATCGGGGCGATCTTGCGCTTGAAGCAAAATTCTTCAAAGCGATTACTGGCGAAGATATGACCCAGGAAAAATTAGATTTAGCAGCTGAACGTATCTTTACGCTACATCGCGCCTACACGGTGAAACTGATGCAAACCAAAGATATGCGTAATGAGCACGATCTTATCTGCTCATGGGTATTCGACAAAGATCCGCAGATTCCGGCGTTTACCGAAGGCACTGACAAAATGGAGCGGGACGATATGCGCGACTCGCTTACGCTGTTTTACAAAGAAATGGGCTGGGACCCGCAACTGGGTTGCCCAACGCGGGAAACATTGCAGCGATTGGGACTGGACGATATTGCCGCCGATCTGGCTGCGCACAACCTGCTACCGGCATAAGGAATGGGTGATATGGGCCATCAGGATGTGTTGCCGATACAGGAAGTTAGCGAAATTGATGAGGCTAAGCGTCAATGGTTGCACAGTATGCGTCAGCCCGATGCCCCAGTGGACGAAGACGTAGCAGAGCCGGAGCCGACCGAAATTCTGGCGGCGTTTATCCGCCAGCATTCGGTCGCGGGTCAACTGGTTGCTCGCGCCATGTTCCTGTCGCCGCCATATTCGGTTGCTGAAGAGGATCTTTCTGCTTTGCTGGAAAGCATACGCCAGAATGCAGACTACGCGGATATCGTCTGTATGACGGGTAGCAAAGATGATTATTACTACTCCACGCAGACCATGAGTGAAAACTATACCGCGATGTTGCTGCAGGTTGTGGAGCAGGACATCTGTCGGGCCATTGCGCATGCAGTTCGCTTTGAGTGCCAGACGTATCCGCGTCCATACAAGGCAGCCATGTTGATGCAAGCACCATATTCCTTTCAGGAAGCGCAGATTGACGCTGCACTCTCTGCGATGGATATCGCCCCTGAATATGCTGATATACGTCACGTAGAGTCATCGACAGCAGTATTGTACTTGTTTAGCGAGCGGTTTATGAGCTATGGCAAAGCTTATGGCTTATGCGAATGGTTCGAGGTTGAGCAGTTTCAGAATCCCTGAGATTTCAGGGAGATATCATGGACAGAGTGGACAGTCGCAGCCACAGCATTAGAGGATAATTAGATGTCCTTCACTCGACGCAAATTTGTTCTGGGGATGGGAACAGTAATCTTTTTTACTGGATCAGCGCCGTCTCTGTTAGCGAACGCCAGGCAAGCAGAAAAAGTTCGGTACGCCATGATTCACGATGAGTCACGATGCAATGGTTGTAATATTTGCGCCCGGGCATGTCGCAAAACGAACCATGTACCGGCGCAAGGGAGCCGTTTGTCTATCGCACATATTCCTGTCACCGATAACAATAACGAAACGCTGTATCATTTCTTTCGCCAGTCCTGTCAGCACTGTGAGGATGCTCCCTGTATTGATGTTTGCCCGACAGGGGCATCGCGGCGCGATGAGCAAGGGATCGTGCGAGTGGAAAAATCGCAGTGCATTGGCTGTAGTTATTGTATTGGGGCTTGTCCGTATCAGGTTCGATACCTTAATCCGTTGACCAAAGTGGCGGATAAATGTGATTTCTGCGCCGAGACCCGGCTGGCAAAAGGCTTTCCGCCCATTTGTGTCAGCGCTTGCCCGGAACATGCCTTGCTCTTTGGTCGTGAAGATAGCCCAGAAATTCAGGCATGGTTACAGGAAAATAAATACTATCAATATCAACTGCCGGGCGCAGGAAAGCCGCATCTGTATCGTCGGTTCGGTCAACATTTGATTAAAAAGGAAAATGTATGAACCCGTCGCAAAATGCCGAACAGTTTCAGAGCCAGTTAGCGAACTATGTGCCACAGTTTTCTGCGGAGTTCTGGCCCGTGTGGCTGGTGCTGGGATTGCATGCCTTGCTTCGTGCCCGTGGCGTAAAGAAACCTTCCTCTGATCATGGTGAGAAGGTTTATCTCTACAGCAAGGCTGTCAGATTATGGCACTGGTCGAACGCGTTACTTTTTTTGTTACTGCTGGCGAGTGGGTTTATCAACCATTTTGCACTGGTCAGCGTTACGGTCGTCAAAAGTCTGGTTGCGGTTCATGAGGTTTGTGGGTTTTTGTTGTTGGTATGTTGGTTTGGCTTCGTTCTGATTAATGCCGTTGGCGGTAATGGTCATCACTATATTATTCGTCGTCAGGGCTGGCTGGGACGAGTGGTTAAACAAACGCGATTTTATTTGTTTGGCATCATGCAGGGGGAGTCACATCCTTTTCCGGCGACTGTGCAGTCTAAATTTAATCCGCTACAACAGGCGGCTTATTTGGGCGTGATGTATGGGCTATTGCCATTGTTGTTATTAACGGGATTACTTTCTCTCTATCCGCAAACTGTAGGCAGCCTTTTTCCCGGCGTAAGATACTGGTTATTACAAGCGCATTTTGCCCTGGCATTTATGAGTTTCTTTTTTATCTTCGGCCATCTCTATCTTTGCACGACGGGACGCACACCGGGCGAAACCTTCAAATGTATGGTAGATGGTTATCATCGGCATTAACGGATGATCATTACGCGAACGGATCTACGGGAGTGGTGCATCGGGGCAGTAATGTACCGATGGTTTCTACGTCGCTTCCCTGAGGGGGGAAGTTATGCCGATATTCACCATGCGCTGATCGCTGAAGGCTTTACTGACTGGGCGGATAGTCTGGTTGAGTACGCATGGAAAAAATGGCTGACGGACGAAAATTTTGCCCGTCAGGATATTTTCGCGATGCAAAAGTTGGCTAACGAGCCTGAGGAAAATGTATTTTGCGGTCAGTTTGCCAGTGCGGATGATAACGCCCGAACAGGATGTTGCGACGATAACGTCAGAATAGTTACCGCAGGGTATGCAGCGCAAATTGCCAGTATGGGTTATAGCGTGCGGATGGGCAGTGTGGGCTTTAACAGCCATATTGGTAGTTCAGGAGAACGTGCTCGCGTGGCGGTGGCGGGTAATTCAACACGGATCAGCAGTGCCGGAGACAGTAGCCGTATTGCGAACAGCGGAATGCGGGTACGCGTATGCACATTGGGTGAACGGTGCCATATCGCCAGTAATGGCGATATGGTGCAGATAGTCAGTTTTGGCGCTAGCGCGAAGATTGCCAATAGCGGTGACAATGTCCACATCATTGCCAGTGGTGAAAATTCAACAGTTGTCAGCACGGGCTCGGTGGACTCAATTATTCTCGGACCGGGCGGCAGTGCAGCGCTGGCATATCATGACGGGGAAAGAGTTCGCTTCGCTGTTGCCATCGAAGGCGAGGATAATATTCGCGCCGGAGTCCGCTACCGCCTCAATGAGCAGCATCAGTTTGTTGAGTGCTGATATCTCCTCAATTCCTGGGCAAACCGTCAGCGCCAGGACATAACAAGGTTGTCGGGGAAAAGATCAGGAGAGCTTTGCCTGATTGATTTGACTCAATGACGTATTGACGTCAAACACTTTGGCAATCACTTCATTGACGCCGAGATGTTTCAGGCGGGCTGTATGTTTGTCCAGATAGGCAAGAGCGCTTTTCTCATCAGTAAAAAGATAGATCCCTCCGGCTTCGTGGTTTTTCTCACTTTCCGTCCACACCTTCCACAAGAAACCGGGTTCCTGGTTAATCGATTCGGCAAGCGGTTTAAGCTGTTCTGCCATTTCGTCGCCAAAGGGGCCATTAAAGGCAAAGTGAAGTTGTAATAAAGTTGCCATTGCTATTTTCCTTCTGATAACACATACAGAAACAGTGTAAATCTTTTAACGCGTTGAATACAGAAGATAAATAGAGGAAAAAGAAGAGGAGACCAGACTAAGATAATCTGGTGCGTCCGAGTGGACTCGAACCACCGACCCCCACCATGTCAAGGTGGTGCTCTAACCAACTGAGCTACGGACGCAATATGGTGCGTTCAATTGGACTCGAACCAACGACCCCCACCATGTCAAGGTGGTGCTCTAACCAGCTGAGCTATGAACGCAACGTTGTAGGTGACAACGGGGACGAATATTAGCGACAGAGTGGGAAGGTGGCAAGAGGCAAAATGTAATTTTCTTCGGTATTTCGACCGTTTGCAGAGCTTTTAAGCAAATTGGCTATATTTTGTTGATTTTCAAGGGGGGCTCAGAGTTATATTTACATTTGCTGCTATCAAATACTTCGCTCATCTGGATGTATGCAGGGGGGGCCACGATCTCAATTCTATCGTGGATTAATCCGTCATAGCCTTTACACTTAGTTAGCGATAAGGGCACACAGATGCAGCAAAGGAATAAATCATGGGATCTGATGCAAAAAATTTGATGAGCGATGGGAAAGTGCACATTGTTCATGCTGGCGAAGTTATTAGTGCGACTCAACTTACCGATGGCGAGTTGATTGTCGAGGCGGGCGGAAGAGCAGAAAACACTGTAGTAACTGGCGCCGGTTGGCTGAAAGTGGAAGCCGGCGGTGTTGCCAAAGGTACGCAATATGCCAATGATGGCACGTTGTCCGTAAATGATGGCGCAATTGCTACTGATATCGTCCAGTCTGACTGTGGGGCATTAAGCCTCTCAACGCTTGCCACTGTTAATGGTCGCCATCCTGAAGGTGAGTTTAGCGTTGATCAAGGCTATGCCTGCGGTTTATTGCTGGAAAATGGCGGTAATTTACGTGTTCTGACTGGTCACCGGGCAGAAAAAATCATCCTCGACCAGGGCGGTGGTCTGCTGGTCAACGGGACAACGTTTGCAGCCGTGGTAGATGACGGCGGTGAATTGCTGGTTTACCCAGGCGGGGAGGCCATCAATTGTGAGATTAATCACGGCGGCGTCTTTATGCTGGCAGGAAGAGCCAGTAATACAAGCCTTACGAGCGGCGCTATGAATAATCTGGGGGGCGAAGACCAAAATACGAATGTTGAAAACGGAGCGGTTTATCGCCTGGGAACGGATGGCCTACAGCTCTATAGCTCTGGTAAGACTAAAGATCTGACCGTTAACGCCGGAGGTCGGGTTGAAATTCATGCCGGAACGCTGGAAAACGCGGCAATCAAGGGCGGCACAGTGATTGTGATGTCACCGACCAGCGCAGACGATAAGTTTGTCGTAGAAGAAGATTGTGCGCCGGTTGAGTTAATGGGCAGCGTTACCGTACAAGAGGGGAGCTCTTTGATTATCGGTTACGGCGCTGACTTACAGCAGTCAACAGTGACAGTCCAGCAGGGCGGTGTGTTGATTCTCGACGGAAGTACGGTAAAAGGTGACGATGTCACTTTTCGTGTTGGTGAGTTAAATCTTGATGATGGAACGGTGTGGCTGATCACTTCGGCGGCAACGCGTGTGCAATTGAAAGTGAAACGCCTGCGCGGAAAAGGAACGGTTTGCCTGCAAACCAGTGCGAAAGAGATTTCACCAGAGTTCATTGGTGTGAAAGGGGAAGTGAGCGGCAATATTCACGTTGAAATAACAGACGCCAGCCGGCAACCTATCTGCGCCGCGCATAAATTGCAGCCGGATGCAGACGGTATTGGCGCTACTCTCCAGCCTGCGTAAAAAATAAGGCGCAATCGTTGCCGATTGCGCCTGTCTTTATTAGCGAGCTGCGCGTTGCAGAATCGTTGCTGACGGCAAACGTTGCAGGAAACGCATACGCAACATCATCATAATGGCCGCCGACGTCAGACCGATGATAAAGCCGATCCAGAAACCTGCAGGTCCCATTGGTTTAACCACCAGATCGGTCAGTGCCAGAATGTAGCCGCTCGGCAGGCCCAACACCCAATACGCGATAAAGGTGATATAGAAAATAGAACGCGTATCTTTATAACCACGCAAAATCCCGCTGCCAATTACCTGTATAGAATCAGAAATCTGATACACCGCCGCCAGCAACATTAAATGCGCTGCCAGCGTTACAACTTCAGGATTATCGTTATACAGCAGGGCGATTTGCTCCCGCAGTGATACAGTAAAGATCGCTGTTAGCGTCGCCATACAAACGCCAACCATAAGCCCGGTCCGTGCGGCGGTTTGTGCATCTGATGTCGAACCCTGACCCAGACGGTAACCTACGCGGATAGTAACCGCCGCCGCCAGCGACATTGGCAGAACGAACATCAGCGAGCTGAAGTTCAGGGCAATCTGATGGCCTGCCACATCAACAATACCGAGCGGAGATACCAACAGTGCCACTACCGCAAACAGCGTCACTTCAAAGAATAGCGCCAGCGCAATAGGTAAACCAAGTTGTACCAGTCGTTTCATTACTGCCGGATCAGGTCTGGCGGTACCTGTTTCGTTACGAATATCACGCATTGAGCGTGCGTGTTTAATGTAGGAAAGCATGGCGAGGAACATCACCCAGTAAACAGCCGCAGTTGCTACGCCACAACCGACGCCGCCGAGTTCCGGCATGCCAAAATGGCCATAGATAAAGATATAGTTCACCGGAATGTTAACCAGCAGGCCAATAAAGCCCATCACCATCCCTGGTTTGGTTTTTGCCAGTCCCTCGCACTGGTTACGTGCGACCTGGAAAAACAGGTAGCCAGGCGCGCCCCACAGCAACGCACGCAGATAACCTACCGCTTTGTCTGCCAGCGCTGGATCGATATTTTGCATAGAGCGGATAATATAGCCCGCATTCCACAGCACCAGCATAATGAGTACGGAAACAAAGCCAGCCAGCCAGAAGCCTTGTCGCACCTGATGCGCAATACGTTCACGTCGCCCGGAACCATTTAGTTGGGCAATGACCGGCGTTAACGCCAGCAACAGGCCATGACCAAAAAGAATTGCCGGAAGCCAGATAGAGGTACCGATAGCAACCGCCGCCATGTCGGTAGCGCTATAGCCGCCAGCCATAACGGTATCGACAAAACCCATCGCGGTTTGGGCGATTTGCGCGAGAATCACCGGGATAGCTAATGCTAATAACAGACGCGCTTCATTGATATACTTCTGCACGTAAACACCTTTTATATTGTTGTTATATGAGAGACTAAAAAGCCGCCTGAATGGGCAGCAAAAAGAAGAAGCAGGGGAATTCCGGTCTATTGTAGCGAGGATTTATTAATTCTCCAGTGAAAAAATAGCCATTCTGATCCCTTCACTGGTAAGGGCGTTTTCCACCTGCTATTGTGCTGAACAGAATATCTTAACTGAATTCAGGAGTTGTAAGTATGTTTACGGGGATTGTGCAGGGCACCGCTAAACTGGTGTCGATAGATGAGAAACCC
This sequence comes from Escherichia albertii NBRC 107761 = DSM 17582, assembly GCF_000759775.1. GTDB lineage: Bacteria > Pseudomonadota > Gammaproteobacteria > Enterobacterales > Enterobacteriaceae > Escherichia > Escherichia albertii. Next base: position 5,837 of record NZ_BBMY01000121.1, on the reverse strand, counting down.
AATTTTCGTACCCATGTGGTGGAGTTACCCGACCATATGCTGAATGGACTGGAGACGGGGGCGTCTGTGGCGCATAACGGTTGTTGCCTGACCGTAACGGAAATTAATGGCAACCGCATCAGTTTTGATCTGATGAAAGAAACGTTGCGGATTACCAATCTTGGTGATTTAAAGGTTGGAGATTGGGTAAACGTGGAACGCGCGGCTAAATTCAGCGATGAAATTGGCGGGCATTTAATGTCAGGTCATATTATGACCACCGCAGAAGTAACGAAAATATTAACTTCGGAAAATAATCGTCAGATCTGGTTCAAAGTGCAAGATACGCAATTGATGAAATATATCCTGTATAAAGGATTTATTGGTATCGACGGTATTAGTCTGACGGTAGGCGAAGTGACGCCAACCCGTTTCTGCGTGCATTTAATTCCAGAAACGCTGGAACGTACTACGCTCGGTAAGAAAAAACTTGGCGCACGGGTCAACATCGAAATCGATCCGCAAACCCAGGCGGTGGTGGATACGGTGGAACGTGTACTGGCGGCGCGGGAAAACGCTATGAATCAGCCGGATACTGAAGCCTGACTTTAAGATGAAATCGCCCCCAGAGCGGGGGCGATAAAATAACGCTTAGCGTGCGACACGGAGGCCGTTTTCAACCCCGCGAGAGAACACCACCTGCCAGAGCTGAATATCACGCGCACGGAAAGCGCCTGCGCAAGCATTCAGATAATAGGTAAACATTCGTTTAAAGCGTTCACTGTAATTATCAGCAATTTCAGGCCATGCAGCGAGGAATCGCTCATACCAGGCCATTAATGTGGTGTCATAGTCGGCGCCGAAGTTATGCCAGTCTTCCATCACAAAGTGAGGTTCGCTGGCGCGTGCAATCTGTCGAACAGATGGCAGGCAACCGTTCGGAAAAATATATTTATTAATCCATGGATCAACATTTAGATCTGTTTTTTTCGACCCGATAGTATGCAGCAGGAAAATACCCTCCGGCTTCAGATTACGATCCACAACCTCAAAATAGGTATCGTAATTCTTCGGTCCGACGTGCTCGAACATCCCAACAGAAACAATGCGGTCAAATTGATCGTTCAGATCACGATAATCTTGCAGCAAAATGGTGACATCCAGACCTTTGCAGCGCTCCTGGGCCATTTTCTGCTGTTCAGCAGAAATCGTGACGCCAACCACGCTCACGTCATATTTGGACGCCATATAGTGCGCCAGTCCGCCCCAGCCACAGCCAATATCCAGCACACGCATGCCCGGTTTTAACTGTAACTTTTCACAGATCATTTTGAGCTTCGCTTGCTGGGCAGATTCCAGATTATCGGCATCTTTCCAGTAAGCGCAGGAATACTGCATGAAGGGGTCCAGCATACGGCTGAATAAATCATTGCCAAGATCGTAATGCTCTTTACCGACTATCCAGGCACGTTTTTTACTTTGTAGATTGAAGAGACGCGCGGCAGCGATGCGTAATGTGTCCTTGAAATGATGAGGGAGTTGGTTTTCGAGACCTGCGCGTAAGACCTTGCTAAAAAACATATCCAGTCGGTCACATTCCCACCAGCCATCCATATAACTTTCGCCTAACCCCAGCGAACCTTCCTGCAGAACGCGTTTAAAAAAATCGGGGTTTTTAACACGAATATCTGCCGGGGCAGGGCCGTTAATCGCAATGCCTGCACGGCTGAGTAATTCGTTGGCGATACGATACCAGTTGTCATCCGGTACACTGACTTCTTCTATACACGATGAACTCATAGTTTCTCCATCACTGGTCGGTGATCAGAACCTTAAAACAGCGTAGACGCTTTTTTGGCTTTGTGAGAAATCCCGCAGAAAAAAACCGCGAGTCTATAATCCGACGTAGAACAGAGGGAAAGGAGGAACCCTTGCCGAAATGACCATCCATAGTGAGTCGGGAACACTCCTGTCCCCGTAAAAACATAATATTTATCGTAATCTTAACAACCGGAATTTAGTATAGGCCGCTAATTTCAATTATACAACAAAATTTTGTTAGCAGCCTAACCATAAAGATATCGATATAGATCAATGCGATTCGCTATGCGCAGCTTCGGTGCTGCCATGAGGTTGACAGTCAGGTTCTTCGCGACGTTGCATCATATAGCCCAGGCCAACCAGGGCCACCGTTGCTAACATCACGCTGGTGGTGGTAAATAACGGCGTACTGACGCTAATAAGCCAGGAAACCACCAGACTTGCGAGGAAGCACAGTCCCAGTTGCAGTGTATTTTGCAGTGCTGCAGCGCGTCCGGTTGCATGTGGGAAGGGACGCAGCGCCCGGGCGACAACAATCGGGTAGATCGCGCCATTGGCAACAGCCATCACACAGAATGGGATCAGAATTTCGGCCAGTGAAACATGGCTAATGAAGCCAGCAGCCCAGGTTGCCACAACGCTGACAGCAAACAGTACCAACAGCCATGGTAACAGTTGCTTGCCTTGCCATTTCTGCAATGCTGCACGACAGCCATAACCACCAATCAGAAACGCGATAGTTTGCGGGACATAACTTAAACCAATGACCGCCGGGCTGTAGCCCATCTCGCTAAGAATGAACGGAGAACCGGTTAGCCACGCAAAAAAACTGGCTGAACAGGCTGCATAAATCAGCACGTTTCCACGATAGATTTTAGAACGCAGCAGATCGGTAAAGGTCAGCGAATCCTGGCTATTATTACGCGTTTTCGTGGTGGGTTTAAGCCAGAAAATAGGCAAAATCAGCACCACGGTAATAGCAAACAGGGTGGCGAAAATGGCCTGCCAGGAGAAATGAACCAACAACCAGCTACCTAACAGAGGCGCCAGAGCAGGAGAAAGCCCAACCAGCGGCATGATGGTTGCAAAAATGCGATTCACTTTTTGTGAAGGATAGTAGTCCGTCACCAATGCTTGCCAGATAACTGCCGCGGCACAGACCCCAACAGCCTGTACAAAACGCAATACCAGCAGGGTGGCGGCGTTTTCTACCCACAGCATGCCTAAACTACCCAGAGCAAAAATCGTTAAACCGATTAGTAACACGGGCTTACGACCATAACGGTCAGAGAGCGGCCCCCATAGAAGCTGGGCAGCGGCGAAACCAGCAAGGAACAGACTAAGGCTGGCACTGACGGCAGACGCAGGCGTTTGCAGATCGGCCTGAATGGCGGCAAAAGCGGGCAGATACATATCGGTTGCCAGAAAACCGAGTACGCTCAAACCCGCCAGCCAGACTAAAAATCTTTTCCCAGGTTGCATGTATATTCTCTAAATTCCTCAATTAAACACCGCCGCAAAGTGTAGGGAGTGAAATTCCTGTTGTGAAACGGTAATATTTGATGACTGGTTTCAAAAATTTTGCAGGCAAACTATGTGGTCAGAATATTCTCTCGAAGTTGTTGATGCGGTAGCGCGAAATGGCAGTTTTAGCGCTGCAGCCCAGGAGTTGCATCGCGTTCCTTCCGCTGTCAGCTATACCGTGCGTCAACTGGAGGAGTGGCTGGCGGTGCCGCTTTTTGAGCGCCGTCACCGTGATGTGGAATTGACCGCTGCCGGAGCGTGGTTTTTAAAAGAGGGGCGTTCTGTTGTCAAAAAAATGCAGATCACCCGCCAGCAATGTCAGCAAATTGCCAACGGCTGGCGCGGACAGTTAGCCATCGCGGTGGATAATATTGTCAGGCCAGAGCGTACTCGTCAGTTGATCGTTGATTTTTATCGCCACTTTGATGACGTCGAGCTTCTGGTTTTTCAGGAGGTATTTAATGGCGTCTGGGATGCGCTTTCCGACGGGCGTGTCGAACTGGCGATTGGCGCGACACGAGCGATTCCGGTCGGGGGACGTTATGCCTTCCGTGATATGGGGATGTTAAGCTGGAGTTGCGTTGTCGCCAGCCATCATCCACTGGCGTCTATGGCGGGGCCGTTCAGCGATGATACGTTGCGCAATTGGCCGTCATTGGTGCGCGAGGACACCTCACGAACGTTGCCAAAACGTATTACCTGGCTGCTGGATAACCAAAAAAGACTTGTAGTGCCTGACTGGGAGTCGTCAGCAACGTGTATTTCCGCTGGATTGTGTATTGGCATGGTGCCGACGCATTTCGCCAAACCGTGGCTTAACGAGGAGAAATGGGTAGCACTGGAACTGGAAAATCCATTCCCTGATTCGGCATGTTGTCTGACCTGGCAGCAGAATGATATGTCACCAGCATTGACCTGGCTGCTGGACTATCTGGGGGACAGCGAGACTCTTAATAAGGAGTGGCTACGGGAACCGGAAGAGGCTCCCGTAGTGAACGATTAGCGACGGTAGTCGCGGAACGGGCCGTCAGCTACGGAGCGGCGTTCAATAAGGCGTGGATGAACTTCAATGGACTGCGGTTCTTCGCGTTTGTTGACGATACGATCCAACAGCATGTTGAATGCCGTTTCACCCAGTGAATCTTTCGGCTGATGGATAGTGGTCAACGCCGGGGTAAAATAACGAGCGTTGCGCACATTATCATAACCGATCAGCGAAACATCCTGCGGCACGCGCAGACCCATTTCGTCAGCGGCGCAGAGTGCGCCCATCGCCATAATATCGCCACCACAGAAGACGGCAGTAGGGCGGTGTGATTGCGACAGGATTTGCTGCATGGCGCGATAACCGGATTCCGGTTCAAAGTCACCTTGTACAATCCAGTTTTCCGGTACCTTGATCATGGCTTCTTCCATTGCCTTCATAAAGCCAGCCAGACGGCCAGCACCGGTGTTGCGCTCCAGAGGGCCAGGAATAACGCCGATTTCGCGATGGCCGCGTTCAATCAGATAGCGTCCAGCCATGTAGCCGCCTTCAAACGCGTTATCGATGACCGCATCGGTAAAATCTGCTTTTGCTTCCCCCCAGTCCATCACCACCATCGGAATATGACGGTACTCTTCCAGCATTGCCAGTAGCGGTTCTGGATACTCAGAACACATGACCAGAAGGCCATCAACGCGTTTTTGCGCCATCATCGACAGATAGGCACGCTGTTTCTCAAGATTGTTCCACGCATTACCCAGAATCAGGGTATAGCCTTTCTGGAAGCAATTTTTTTCAACTGCTTCAATAATTTCGGCAAAATAGGCCGCTTCGCTGCTGGTCGCCAGCAAACCGATAGACTTGGTGTGGTTAACCTTCAGGCTACGCGCCACCGCGCTAGGGGAATAGTGTAATTCTTTAATCGCTGCCCACACGGCATTGCGCGTTTCTTCAGCGACGAAACGTGTTTTGTTAATTACGTGTGATACAGTTGTAGTGGAAACGTTTGCTCGTTTCGCTACATCTTTTATTGTTGCCATTCCATTTCACTCCAGACCCTAACTTCAGCTCCTGCAAAATCGCAAGGTAAACGTTTGCCTTTACACACCTTACGCACAACAAAAATGTTGCGGTACGCCGAAAAAACGACACGGAGCGTCAGAAAGGGGTCAATGGCCAGTACGCAAATAGTATAAGCGTGGAATTTTGGCCGATCTTGACGAAAAGGGGAAGTGGTAAAAGCACTTATCATAATAAATGCCGGGAGATTTTTTTATCGCAGTGTGTAAAAATGCGTAATATCACTTTTTGTGGGGTAATAAGAAAGGAGAAAACTTGATGAGCACCGACCTTAAATTTTCACTGGTAACAACTATTATCGTTCTGGGTTTGATCGTGGCCGTGGGTCTGACAGCCGCGCTGCACTGATTTCCTCCCGAGGGAGCTTATGTTCCCTCACATCCTCTTTCCTTTGTTAGCAAAATGACCGAGCGTTCAGTTAATGGTTTTGTTACTGCTGATGTTTGGG
>NZ_BBMY01000122.1 GCF_000759775.1 Escherichia albertii NBRC 107761 = DSM 17582 | reverse complement strand
ATGTTAGTTGATATGGCGACGCGTGTTGATTGTGCCCGTATGCTCGTTCTGCGGGCTGCCGCAGCGAAAATGGCCTGCGAGCCATATACCCTCGAATCGGCGCAGGCAAAATTATACGCTTCAGAAACAGCGAGTTATGTAGCTCAGAAGGCGGTGCAATTGCACGGCGGCATGGGATACACCAAATCGTACCCTGTGGAGCGCCTGATGCGTGAAGCGAAACTGACGGAAATTTTTGAAGGTACCAGCGAAATACAGCGAATGGTGATTGCTAAACATATTCTGGCCTGATGAATTTACCGCGTAATAATAAGTTTCTCATTAATTAACTAATAACAAAGACAGAGATACCCGCCTATGAAATTGATTACGTGTTGCAAAGTGGTTCGTGACGAACTGGATATTATTGTCGAAGCTCATCGAGGGATTAATACTGACAATGCTGGGCTCAAGATCAGTCTTTATGATTTGAATGCTTTAGAAGCAGCTGTTGAAATAGCTCAGAATCAACCTGATTCGCATGTGACTGCGTTGAGCCTTGGTAGTCAATCCATGCTGGAGAACTCAAAAATCCGCAAAGATATTTTATCGCGTGGAGTTGATGCCTTAACAGTTATTACTGGTGAGGAATATGAAGCATTATATCCGACAGAGTCAGCTATATTGCTTGCTGCGGTAGCGAAGAAAATAGGTTTTGATTTATTAATCTGCGGTGAAGGTTCTGGTGACTTGTATGCTCAACAAACGGGAATACAAATTGGTGAACGACTAAATCTTCCCTGTATAAATGCGGTCAGTAAAATTACTGTTTCAGATTCCTGCGTTATTGTCGAACGTACTCTTGAAGACGCTGTAGAAGAGCTGGAGTTAAGTTTGCCAGCGGTGATATCGGTCAGTTCAGATATCAATGTTCCCAAACTTCCATCGATGAAAGCTATTCTTTCAGCAAATAAAAAACCGATTATTCAGTGGGGAGCGGATGACCTGGCGACAGACGTTTTACAGCCGACAGCAACACGTATTTCTGTGTCGGCGCCGGAGCAGAAAAATCGGCTTGGCGTGATTGTCGAGGGGGACTCTGACGAGAGTATTAATATTTTTGCAGATTATTTGCGTCAGGCGCTCAACCACTAAATTTTATAAAGGGAGTTAGTTATGACAATGCGATTACCTGAAATTTTTGTCTGGTCCGATAACCCGCAACGAATTAATGAATTAGTGGCAACAGGGCGGCAATGGGCAGAGCGTGTACATCTTCTTTTTGTTGGCGATGAAGAGCAGTTGCAAGTGCAACGGCATTGCGGTGTTGACGTAATTCACCATTTTAGCCCTCAGCATGATGTTCTTGTTGAAGATTATGTTCTCTCCTTTGCGCGGGTTATCGAGACTACGGGAACGCGGGGATTGGTCTTGATGCCTTCAACAAAACGAGGCAAAGCCATTGCGGCAAAACTGGGCGTCAGATTGAATGCGGCAGTCATCAACGATATGGCAGATTTGCGCATTACAGATGATCAATTGACCAGTTCACATCAGTTCTACGGTGGTCTTGCTCATGCGAACGTACAGCTCCATTCTGCATGGTCTGTCGTGACATGCGGTTCCGGTCATATTGTCGAAATGGCGCCGTCGGTTAGCGTCGCGGCAACAGTATTGACCGCCGGGTTTGTCAGCCCTGCCCATCCCATCAGATTTGTTTCACGTAAAGAAAAAACGGCAAGTCAGGTCGATTTAAGTAAAGCAAAGTGCGTTGTTGGTGTGGGGCGTGGTTTTGCGAAACAGGATGATCTTGCGCTTGCCAGTGCGTTGGCGACTGCGCTTCAGGGGGAAGTTGGTTGTTCACGGCCAATCGCGGAAGGTGAAGGGTGGATGGAACAGGAACGGTATATTGGCGTTTCTGGGGTAGCGTTGTCGGCCAATATATATGTTGCAGTTGGTATTTCCGGGCAAATTCAACATATGGTTGGTGTTAATCGGGTGAAAACGATCGTAGCGATTAACAAAGACAAGAATGCGCCGATATTCAGTGCGGCAGACTACGGCATCGTTGGGGATATCTACAAAATACTCCCGGAGTTGACCAAAAAGTTAGCGGTGTGAAACTGCGATTATTTCTCAGAAAGGATTGACGTATGGCTGAAGATATTTTCGACGCCATCATCGTTGGCGGTGGTGTAGCAGGAGCCACCGCTGCTCTGGTGTTGGCAAGGGCCGGATGCGATGTGCTGGTGGTTGAGAGAGGCAATTTTGCTGGCAGTAAGAATATGACAGGGGGGCGTCTGTATGCTCATAGTCTGGAATCGATTATTCCTGGATTTGCAGAAGAGGCGCCTGTGGAGCGGCTGGTTGTTCGAGAAAAAATAACCATGATGACGGCAGACTCTGGCGTCACGCTGGATTATCAGCATCCGGGGGGGGCACCGTCTGCAGCATCATGGACAGTGTTGCGATCGTCGTTTGATCAATGGCTAATGGGAAAAGCAGAAGATGCAGGCGCTCAGGTGATCACTGGCGTCAGAGTCGATGAGTTAATCCGCAAAGATGGAAAAATATGCGGTGTTAAAGCCGGGGATGACGAAATTGAGTCTCGGGCGGTGATTCTGGCAGATGGCGTGAATTCATTGCTGGCTAAACAGGCGGGAATTGCGCAGAAAATTAATGCGCATACTGTTGCGGTTGGCGTTAAAGAATTGATCGAACTATCTCCCACGCAAATGCTCGATCGTTTTGGCTGTACGGGGAATACCGGAACAGCATGGTTGTTCGCTGGGGCGCCATCGTGTGGGCATATGGGCGGAGGGTTTCTTTATACCAATAAAACCAGCGTTTCATTAGGCCTGGTTATGGGGCTGCACAATGTCAGCAAGTTTCCCCATAGTATCCCGCAGATGCTGGAAGATTTTAAAAACCATCCCATTGTCGCTCCGCTTATCAGTGGTGGAAGATTGTTGGAATATTCTGCCCATATGGTACCGGAAGGTGGTTTGAAGATGGTTACCGAGCTGGTTGGCGATGGTATCGTCGTAGCAGGGGACGCTGCGGGGTTGTGTTTGAATATTGGTTACACTGTTCGTGGAATGGATCTGGCTATCGCGTCTGGTGAAGCTGCGGCAAAAGCGATCATTAAGGCAAAAGAAAACGAAGATTTTAGTCGCTACGGGCTGGGCATGTATCGTGATTTACTGGAGCAAAGTTTTATTATGAATGACCTGAAGCTCTATCAAAATATACCGGATCTGATGAATAACCCCCGTTTGTTTACACAGTATCCCGGTCTCATGGCTGATCTCATGCATGAAGTATTTTCTGTGACAGGGCCACAACGACCATTGCGTAATAAGTTGTTTCCTCATATCAAAAAAGTTGGATTATTCAATTTATTCAAGGATGGTTTGAAAGGAGTTCGTAGCTTATGAATACGGTGAATGTCGATGTCAAATTGGGCGTCAATAAATTTTATGTTGATGAAGGAAATCCTCATATTGTTCTCAATGAACAGATCGATCCGCAGTTATTTCAATTACTGGTAATGGCATGTCCTGCCGGTTTGTATCGCTGTGATGGAAATGGCCATTTTCTCTTTGATTATGCGGGTTGCCTTGAATGTGGTACTTGCCGGGTATTATGCGGAGAGTCGTTATTAGCGAAGTGGCAATATCCGGTGGGAACGTTGGGCATCGAGTATCGGCACGGTTAAGTTTTCATCACTTTGTTTGGACTCTGGTCGGTTAACGCCGCGAAAATTGATCAAACATACGTATTATCTTGCTTTAATTAATTACACTAACGCTTCTTCCCTTCGTTTTAGCGGCCTGCCGCAGTATCATTGCAATGATAACCATAATAAATGTGTGGTAAATGGCGCATCGATCGCATTATTGATTTTGCGATTGAGGCAAAATATATGCCAGGTCTTCGCAACGGAATAACTATAAATGACTGGAGATAACACCCTCATCCATTCTCACGGCATTAATCGTCGTGATTTCATGAAGCTTTGTGCAGCATTGGCCGCCACTATGGGGCTGAGTAGCAAAGCCGCTGCAGAGATGGCCGAATCGGTCACTAACCCGCAGCGCCCACCGGTTATCTGGATTGGCGCGCAGGAGTGCACCGGTTGTACGGAATCTCTGCTTCGTGCCACTCATCCAACGGTAGAAAATCTCGTTCTGGAGACAATTTCTCTGGAATACCACGAGGTGCTTTCCGCCGCCTTCGGCCATCAGGTTGAAGAGAACAAACATAATGCGCTTGAGAAATACAAAGGGCAGTATGTGCTGGTTGTGGATGGTTCCATCCCATTAAAAGATAACGGTATTTATTGCATGGTTGCCGGTGAGCCGATTGTGGACCACATCCGCAAAGCGGCAGAAGGCGCAGCAGCAATTATCGCTATCGGTTCCTGCTCCGCGTGGGGCGGTGTCGCCGCTGCTGGGGTTAACCCAACCGGCGCGGTTAGCCTGCAAGAAGTTCTGCCAGGCAAAACCGTAATCAACATTCCTGGCTGCCCGCCGAACCCGCACAACTTCCTCGCGACCGTTGCGCACATCATCACTTACGGCAAACCGCCGAAGCTGGATGACAAAAACCGTCCGACTTTCGCCTATGGTCGTCTGATTCACGAACACTGCGAACGTCGCCCGCACTTCGATGCTGGTCGTTTCGCCAAAGAGTTCGGCGATGAAGGTCACCGCGAAGGCTGGTGCCTGTACCACCTCGGCTGTAAAGGGCCGGAAACTTACGGCAACTGCTCAACGCTGCAATTCTGTGACGTTGGCGGCGTGTGGCCGGTGGCTATTGGTCACCCGTGCTATGGCTGTAACGAAGAAGGTATCGGCTTCCATAAAGGCATCCATCAGCTTGCCAATGTCGAAAACCAGACGCCGCGTTCACAGAAACCGGACGTTAATGCTAAAGAGGGCGGTAACGTCTCTGCGGGCGCTATTGGTTTGCTCGGCGGTGTGGTTGGGCTGGTTGCCGGTGTCAGCGTGATGGCGGTGCGTGAACTGGGTCGTCAGCAAAAGAAAGATAACGCTGACTCACGGGGAGAATAACCGTGAACAGACGTAATTTTATTAAAGCAGCCTCCTGCGGGGCATTGCTGACGGGCGCGCTACCGTCTGTCAGTCATGCGGCTGCTGAAAATCGCCCGCCAATTCCGGGATCGCTGGGGATGTTGTACGACTCGACGCTGTGCGTAGGCTGCCAGGCTTGCGTTACCAAGTGTCAGGATATCAACTTCCCTGAACGTAACCCGCAAGGGGAACAGACCTGGTCGAACAACGACAAACTGTCGCCGTATACCAATAACATCATTCAGGTGTGGACCAGCGGCACGGGCGTTAACAAAGACCAGGAAGAGAACGGCTACGCGTACATTAAGAAACAATGTATGCATTGCGTCGATCCGAACTGTGTCTCCGTGTGCCCGGTCTCTGCACTGAAAAAAGATCCGAAAACCGGCATTGTCCATTACGACAAAGACGTGTGTACCGGCTGTCGTTACTGCATGGTCGCCTGCCCGTACAACGTGCCGAAGTACGACTACAACAACCCATTTGGTGCGCTGCATAAGTGTGAGCTGTGTAACCAGAAAGGTGTGGAGCGTCTCGATAAAGGCGGTCTGCCAGGCTGTGTAGAAGTGTGCCCGGCGGGAGCGGTGATTTTTGGTACGCGTGAAGAGCTGATGGCCGAGGCGAAAAAACGCCTGGCGCTGAAGCCGGGTAGCGAATATCACTATCCGCGTCAGACGTTGAAATCTGGCGATACGTATTTGCATACCGTGCCGAAATATTATCCGCATTTGTATGGTGAGAAAGAGGGGGGCGGTACTCAGGTTCTGGTACTGACAGGCGTACCTTACGAAAACCTCGATCTACCGAAACTGGACGATCTTTCTACTGGCGCGCGTTCCGAAAATATTCAACACACCCTGTATAAAGGCATGATGCTACCACTGGCCGTGCTGGCGGGCTTAACCGTGCTGGTTCGTCGCAACACTAAAAACGACCATCACGACGGAGGAGATGATCATGAGTCATGATCCACAACCGCTGGGCGGCAAAATCATCAGTAAACCGGTCATGATTTTTGGACCGTTAATCGTCATCTGTATGCTCCTGATTGTGAAGCGTCTGGTGTTCGGTCTGGGCTCTGTCTCCGACCTGAACGGCGGTTTCCCGTGGGGCGTATGGATTGCGTTTGATTTGCTGATTGGCACTGGCTTCGCCTGTGGCGGCTGGGCGCTGGCATGGGCGGTATACGTCTTTAACCGTGGGCAATACCATCCGCTGGTGCGCCCGGCGCTGTTGGCGAGTCTGTTCGGGTACTCACTGGGCGGTTTGTCGATCACTATCGACGTTGGTCGCTACTGGAACCTGCCGTACTTCTACATTCCGGGCCACTTCAACGTGAACTCGGTGCTGTTCGAAACGGCGGTCTGTATGACCATCTACATCGGCGTGATGGCACTGGAGTTTGCTCCGGCACTGTTTGAACGTCTGGGCTGGAAGGTTTCTCTCAAGCGTCTGAACAAGGTGATGTTCTTCATCATCGCGCTCGGTGCGCTGTTGCCGACCATGCACCAGTCTTCAATGGGGTCGCTGATGATCTCGGCGGGCTACAAGGTGCATCCGTTGTGGCAGAGCTATGAAATGTTGCCGCTGTTCTCGCTGCTGACGGCGTTCATCATGGGCTTCTCGATTGTCATCTTTGAAGGTTCGCTGGTGCAGGCGGGTCTGCGTGGCAACGGCCCGGATGAGAAGAGTCTGTTCGTCAAACTGACCAACACCATCAGCGTATTGCTGGCGATTTTCATCGTGCTGCGCTTTGGCGAGCTTATCTATCGCGACAAGCTGTCGTTGGCGTTTGCCGGTGACTTCTACTCCGTGATGTTCTGGGTTGAAGTTCTGCTGATGCTCTTCCCGCTGGTGGTTCTGCGTGTGGCGAAACTGCGCAACGATTCACGCATGCTGTTCCTGTCGGCACTGAGCGCTCTGTTAGGTTGTGCAACCTGGCGTCTGACCTATTCGCTGGTGGCATTCAACCCGGGCGGCGGTTACGCCTACTTCCCGACCTGGGAAGAACTGTTGATTTCTATTGGTTTTGTGGCTATTGAGATTTGCGCTTACATCGTACTCATTCGTCTACTGCCGATACTTCCTCCTTTAAAACAAAACGATCATAATCGTCATGAGGCGAGCAAAGCATGAGCCAGAGAATTACTATTGATCCGGTAACCCGTATTGAAGGGCATTTACGCATCGATTGCGAAATCGAAAATGGCGTCGTTTCAAAAGCATGGGCTTCCGGTACCATGTGGCGCGGTATGGAAGAGATCGTGAAAAACCGCGATCCGCGCGATGCATGGATGATTGTGCAACGTATCTGTGGCGTATGTACTACCACTCACGCGCTGTCTTCTGTTCGTGCGGCAGAGAGTGCGCTGAATATCGACGTTCCGGTTAACGCGCAATACATCCGTAACATCATTCTGGCTGCGCACACCACGCATGACCATATCGTTCATTTCTATCAGCTTTCGGCGCTGGACTGGGTGGACATCACTTCTGCACTGCAAGCTGATCCAACCAAAGCCTCCGAAATGCTGAAAGGCGTTTCGACCTGGCACCTGAACAGCCCGGAAGAGTTCACCAAAGTTCAGAACAAGATTAAAGATCTGGTTGCCAGCGGTCAGTTGGGTATTTTTGCTAACGGCTACTGGGGACATCCGGCGATGAAACTGCCGCCGGAAGTGAACCTGATTGCCGTAGCGCACTACCTGCAAGCGCTGGAGTGCCAGCGTGATGCTAACCGCGTGGTGGCGCTGCTGGGCGGTAAAACGCCGCATATTCAGAACCTGGCGGTAGGCGGTGTTGCGAACCCGATCAACCTGGACGGTCTGGGCGTGCTGAACCTTGAGCGCCTGATGTACATCAAGTCTTTCATCGACAAGTTGAGTGACTTTGTTGAGCAGGTTTACAAGGTTGATACCGCAGTTATTGCCGCGTTCTACCCGGAATGGCTGACGCGCGGCAAAGGTGCGGTGAACTACCTGAGCGTGCCGGAATTCCCGACCGACAGCAAAAATGGCAGCTTCCTGTTCCCGGGCGGCTACATTGAGAATGCGGATCTGTCTTCGTATCGTCCGATCACTTCTCATTCCGATGAATACCTGATTAAAGGGATTCAGGAAAGCGCGAAGCATTCCTGGTATAAAGACGAAGCGCCGCAGGCACCGTGGGAAGGCACCACTATTCCGGCTTACGATGGTTGGTCTGATGACGGTAAATACTCCTGGGTGAAATCACCGACTTTCTACGGCAAAACGGTAGAAGTGGGGCCGCTGGCTAACATGCTGGTGAAACTGGCGGCAGGACGCGAGTCTACCCAGAACAAACTGAATGAAATCGTTGCGATTTATCAGAAACTGACTGGCAATACGCTGGAAGTGGCGCAGTTGCATTCCACGCTGGGTCGTATTATTGGTCGTACCGTTCACTGCTGCGAATTGCAGGATATCCTGCAAAACCAATACAGTGCGCTGATCACGAATATCGGCAAAGGCGATCACACCACCTTTGTGAAGCCGAACATTCCGGCTACGGGTGAGTTCAAAGGCGTTGGCTTCCTCGAAGCGCCGCGCGGTATGCTCTCTCACTGGATGGTGATCAAAGACGGTATTATCAGTAACTACCAGGCCGTTGTTCCATCAACCTGGAACTCTGGTCCGCGTAACTTCAATGATGACGTCGGTCCTTACGAGCAGTCGCTGGTGGGTACACCGGTTGCCGATCCGAATAAACCACTGGAGGTGGTGCGTACCATTCACTCTTTCGACCCGTGCATGGCCTGTGCGGTACACGTAGTGGATGCCGACGGCAACGAAGTGGTTTCAGTGAAGGTTCTGTAATGCGTATTTTAGTCTTAGGGGTCGGCAATATTTTGCTGACCGATGAAGCCATCGGAGTGCGGATTGTTGAAGCGTTAGAGCAACGATACATTCTGCCGGATTATGTTGAAATCCTTGATGGCGGCACGGCGGGAATGGAGCTGCTTGGCGACATGGCAAATCGCGATCATCTGATTATCGCCGATGCCATTGTGTCGAAAAAGAACGCGCCGGGAACGATGATGATCCTGCGGGATGAAGAAGTTCCGGCGTTGTTTACCAATAAAATCTCTCCGCATCAGCTTGGCCTGGCCGACGTCTTGTCGGCCCTGCGCTTCACCGGCGAGTTTCCGAAAAAGCTGACTCTTGTCGGCGTGATCCCGGAATCGCTGGAGCCGCACATCGGCTTGACGCCGACGGTTGAAGCAATGATTGAACCTGCGCTTGAGCAGGTTCTGGCTGCGCTGCGCGAATCAGGCGTGGAAGCCATCCCACGGGAGGCGACTCATGACTGAAGAGATAGCCGGTTTCCAGACCTCCCCGAAGGCGCAAGTACAGGCAGCGTTTGAAGAAATTGCCCGGCGTTCGATGCACGATCTCTCTTTTCTGCATCCTTCAATGCCGGTGTATGTTTCCGACTTTACGCTGTTCGAAGGTCAGTGGACGGGGTGTGTGATCACCCCGTGGATGCTGAGTGCAGTTATCTTCCCCGGCCCGGATCAACTCTGGCCGCTGCGCAAAGTGAGTGAGAAAATCGGTCTGCAACTGCCGTATGGCACCATGACCTTTACCGTAGGAGAACTGGACGATGTTTCGCAATATCTCTCCTGTTCTCTGATGTCGCCGCTTTCGCACAGTATGTCGATTGAAGAGGGGCAACGTCTGACGGATGACTGTGCGCGAATGATCCTTTCGTTGCCAGTCACCAATCCAGATGTACCACACGCAGGGCGTCGCGCCCTGCTGTTTGGTCGCAGGAGTGGCGAAAATGCATGAGTTGTCGCTTTGCCAGAGCGCCGTTGAAATTATCCAACGGCAGGCGGAGCAGCACGATGTTAAGCGCGTCACCGCCGTGTGGCTGGAAATTGGCGCGCTCTCCTGCGTTGAGGAGAGCGCCGTCCGTTTTAGTTTTGAAATCGTCTGCCAGGGAACTGTGGCGCAAGGGTGCGATTTACATATCGTCTATAAACCCGCCCAGGCTTGGTGTTGGGATTGCAGCCAGGTGGTGGAGATTCATCAGCACGATGCGCAGTGTCCGATCTGTCACGGCGAGCGGTTGCGTGTCGATACCGGCGATTCGCTGATCGTCAAAAGTATTGAAGTTGAATAACCGGAGTTAACAATGTGTATTGGTGTTCCTGGTCAGGTGCTGGCTGTCGGTGAAGATATTCACCAGCTTGCGCAGGTTGAAGTATGTGGTATCAAGCGCGACGTGAATATCGCCCTGATTTGCGAAGGTAACCCTGCCGATCTGCTGGGCCAGTGGGTGCTGGTACACGTCGGATTTGCCATGAGCATCATCGACGAAGATGAAGCCAAAGCCACATTAGACGCGCTGCGCCAAATGGATTACGACATTACCAGCGCGTGATGATGAAAGCCGGAGGCATTTGTAGGCCTGACAAGACGCGCTAGCGTCGCATCAGATATTGCGCTCGATTGCCGGATGCGGCGTGAACGCCTTATCCGGCCTGGATGGCTTGCTGCGACTAGCACTAACCATTAACCCTGACGCTTATCTTCCGTATTCGTCTCGAAATCGCTGGCGTCATGGCGCTCATGTAACTGCTCGTTCAGCGGCCCGTTGGTGCGGTTAACAATACGCCCACGCTTTACTGCCGGACGTTCGCCCACTTCTTTCGCCCAGCGTTGCACGTGCTTATAGCTACCTGCATCAAGAAACTCTGCGGCATCATACACGCCACCTAACACCACGTTGCCAAACCACGGCCAGATTGCCATATCAGCAATGGTGTACTCATCACCCGCAACAAATTTATGTTGTGCCAGTTGTTTGTCCAACACGTCGAGCAGACGCTTGGCTTCCATGGTAAAGCGATTGATGGCGTACTCAATTTTCACCGGTGCGTAATGGTAAAAGTGACCAAAACCACCGCCAAGGAACGGCGCGGCGCCCTGTAACCAGAACAACCAGTTCAGCGTTTCGGTACGTTTAGCCAGATCCTGCGGCAGGAAGTAGCCAAATTTCTCTGCCAGATAAAGCAGAATCGATCCTGACTCAAATACGCGGATACGCGGATAGGCGGATTATGCGTATGATCACGCAGTGCCGGGATCTTCGAGTTCGGGTTCACTTCCACAAAGCCGCTGGAGAATTGATCGCCATCGCCAATGCGGATCAGCCAGGCATCGTACTCTGCGCCAGTAACGCCCAGCGCCAACAGTTCTTCAAGCATTATGGTGACTTTCTGACCGTTTGGCGTACCCAGAGAATAGAGCTGCAACGGGTGTTTACCAACCGGTAGCGCTTTTTCATGTGTCGGGCCAGACATCGGGCGATTGATATTGGCGAACGCGCCGCCAGAGGATTTATCCCACGTCCAGACTTTCGCGGGCTGATAAGTATTTTCTGCCATAGTGAGTTGCCTTCTGAGTGGTAATGTTGAAGCAGTGTAGCAGTTCGTCTGCTGTACAGATTGTGAATTTTTTAACCCTTTGCGCCAGCCGCTGCGTTGAGGTGTATGATTAGTCTGACCTCTGTCCGGTTAATGTCACTGAGCAGGTAATCAGAGCATAACATTTACGCCAACTGCTTAGGCTGTATTGTTTAAGGTAACGTGATGAGCAAAGGAACGACCAGTCAGGATGCCCCGTTTGGGACATTATTAGGCTATGCCCCCGGTGGTGTAGCAATCTACTCTTCAGATTACAGTTCTCTCGATCCGCAGGAATACGAAGATGATGCCGTATTCCGTAGCTATATCGACGACGAATATATGGGCTACAAATGGCAATGTGTTGAATTTGCTCGCCGTTTTCTCTTTCTGAACTACGGTGTAGTCTTCACAGATGTGGGAATGGCGTGGGAGATTTTCTCACTGCGTTTCCTGCGTGAAGTGGTTAATGACAACATTTTGCCATTGCAGGCGTTCCCTAATGGCTCGCCACGTGCGCCAGTCGCGGGCGCGCTTCTTATCTGGGATAAAGGCGGTGAATTTAAAGACACAGGCCATGTCGCCATTATTACGCAATTGCACGGGAATAAAGTTCGCATTGCGGAACAGAACGTGATTCATTCTCCGTTGCCGCAAGGGCAACAGTGGACGCGCGAGCTGGAGATGGTAGTCGAAAACGGTTGTTATACCCTGAAAGATACTTTTGATGACACCACTATTCTTGGCTGGATGATCCAGACGGAAGATACCGAACACAGCTTGCCGCAGCCGCAAATTGAAAGTGATTTGTTGAAAATCAGCGGGGCGCGACTGGAAAACAAAGGTCAGTTTGACGGTAAATGGTTGGATGAGCAGGATCCGCTACAAAATGCCTACGTGCAGGCGAACGGTCAGGTAATCAATCAGGACCCGTATCATTATTACACCATTACCGAGAGCGCCGAACAGGAGCTGATAAAAGCCACTAACGAGCTGCACCTGATGTATCTGCATGCCACCGACAAGGTGCTGAAAGATGACAATCTGTTGGCGCTGTTCGATATTCCAAAAATCCTCTGGTCGCGTTTGCGTCTCTCCTGGCAGCGTCGCCGGCACCATATGATTACCGGCCGAATGGACTTCTGCATGGATGAGCGTGGCCTGAAAGTCTATGAATACAACGCCGATTCCGCCTCCTGCCATACCGAAGCAGGCTTAATCCTCGAACGCTGGGCGGAGCAGGGTTATAAAGGCAGCGGTTTCAATCCGGCTGAAGGGTTGATTAACGAGCTGGCAGGCGCATGGAAACACAGCCGCGCGCGTCCGTTTGTGCATATCATGCAGGACAAAGATATTGAGGAGAATTATCACGCTCAGTTTATGGAGCAGGCGCTGCAACAAGCAGGCTTTGAAACGCGTATTTTACGCGGGTTAGAGGAACTGCGTTGGGATGCTGCCGGGCAACTGATTGATGGAGAAGGGCGACAGGTTAACTGCGTATGGAAAACCTGGGCGTGGGAAACGGCATTTGATCAAATCCGCGAAGTGAGCGACCGTGAATTTGCCGCAGTGCCGATTCGCACCGGGCATCCACAAAATGAAGTTCGTCTGATAGACGTTCTGTTACGCCCGGAAGTGTTGGTTTTTGAGCCGCTATGGACGGTGATCCCCGGTAACAAAGCGATTCTGCCGATCCTCTGGTCTCTGTTCCCGCACCATCGTTATCTGTTGGATACTGACTTCACCGTGAATGATGAGCTGGTGAAAACCGGTTATGCCGTTAAACCGATTGCCGGGCGCTGTGGTAGCAACATTGACCTGGTCAGCCATCATGAAGAGGTGCTTGATCAGACCAGTGGTAAATTTGCCGAACAGAAAAATATTTACCAGCAACTGTGGTGCCTGCCAAAAGTGGACGGTAAGTATATCCAGGTATGTACCTTCACTGTTGGTGGTAATTATGGTGGAACTTGCCTGCGCGGCGATGAATCACTGGTCATCAAAAAAGAGAGTGATATTGAACCGTTAATTGTGGTGAAAGAGTAATACATGTTGTAGTAAACCCGTACTGATTATGAAATTAATCGGTACGGGAGCATGTCCGCGGATTATTCAAATCATTAATTAATTGTATATATTAATGCTCATATGTTCATGCCTTAAATATATTAACGAATAAAATACGTTGTTATTAAACACTCTTTAAGATTTTGAGAGGTGACTTATTGTCTGATACTAAAGAAATAACTTTGTTTTTATCACTAAAAAGCGATATTTCACTTTGCCCACGCCATTAAAGTCACTGATAATGCGTTCGTTCGTAAATTCAAAATGGCGTAATCTAATATATGCTAAATTTATTTGTTGGCCTTGATATATACACAGGGCTTTTGCTATTACTGGCTCTGGCATTTGTGTTGTTCTACGAAGCAATCAATGGTTTTCATGACACGGCGAATGCGGTAGCAACCGTTATTTATACCCGCGCCATGCAGCCGCATCTTGCTGTAGTGATGGCGGCATTTTTTAACTTTTTTGGCGTGTTGCTTGGTGGGCTTAGCGTTGCTTATGCCATCGTCCATATGTTGCCTACTGATTTGTTGCTCAATATGGGCTCGGCCCATGGCCTGGCGATGGTCTTTTCCATGCTGTTAGCAGCGATTATCTGGAACCTGGGAACGTGGTTCTTTGGTTTACCTGCCTCCAGTTCTCACACTTTGATTGGCGCGATTATCGGCATCGGTTTAACCAATGCACTTTTAACCGGTTCGTCGGTCATGGATGCATTAAATCTGCGTGAAGTTACAAAGATTTTCTCTTCGTTGATAGTTTCTCCCATTGTTGGACTGGTGATTGCTGGGGGACTGATTTTCCTGTTGCGTCGCTACTGGAGCGGGACGAAAAAGCGCGATCGCATCCACCGTATTCCAGAGGAGCGGAAGAAGAAAAAAGGCAAACGCAAGCCGCCGTTCTGGACACGTATTGCGTTGATTGTTTCCGCTGCGGGCGTGGCTTTCTCTCATGGTGCGAACGATGGGCAAAAAGGGATTGGCCTGGTCATGCTGGTGCTGGTAGGGATTGCGCCTGCCGGGTTCGTTGTTAACATGAACGCATCAGGATATGAAATTACTCGTACTCGAGATGCGGTCACTAACTTCGAACACTATTTGCAACAGCATCCCGAACTGCCGCAAAAATTGATTGCGATGGAACAACCATTGCCTGCCACTCCGGCTGACGGTTCTCAGCCGAAAGAGTTCCATTGTCATCCTGCAAACACTTTTGATGCCATTGACCGTGTTAAAACGATGCTACCGGGTAATATGGACAGTTATGAGCCGTTAAGCGTAGGTCAACGCAGCCAGTTGCGTCGTATTATGCTTTGCATCTCCGATACCTCCGCGAAGCTGGCGAAATTGCCGGGCGTTAGCAAAGAAGATCAGAACCTGCTGAAAAAACTGCGTACTGATATGTTAAGCACCATTGAATATGCACCGGTCTGGATCATTATGGCAGTGGCTTTGGCGCTGGGTATCGGTACCATGATAGGCTGGCGTCGTGTGGCGATGACCATTGGCGAGAAAATTGGTAAGCGTGGTATGACGTATGCTCAAGGGATGGCGGCGCAGATGACTGCTGCGGTGTCTATCGGTCTTGCCAGCTATATTGGGATGCCGGTTTCCACGACACATGTACTCTCTTCCGCCGTCGCAGGGACGATGGTGGTTGATGGTGGCGGGTTACAGCGTAAAACCGTCACCAGTATTTTGATGGCGTGGGTGGG
>NZ_BBMY01000123.1 GCF_000759775.1 Escherichia albertii NBRC 107761 = DSM 17582 | reverse complement strand
CCCCATACAATGTCTTGCCTCCCTGTAAAGAAGAGACTAACATCCGAATTGCGACGTTCGAACGTAGGCCTCAGGTTGATAGAAATATCGCTTGGGGCTTTTGCCCATCTGGAACCTCGCGAATGCTTAACGCCAGACAGCCTCAAGCACCCGACGCCATTCTATACCTGTTGATTTTCCCTGCGATGTTCACCTTTAAATGCCGGAATGCTACTCGCAAAATAAAAACGCCCCCATCATTCCTGACAGCGGCGTTTAATTTATCTGGCAATATTTACCCTTCGTGCAATCCACATTCTCTTTTTAAGCCAAAGAAACGCGTTTCTTCTTCCGCCATGCCAGGTTCCCATTTACGGGTTGTATGGGTATCACCGACCGATAAATATCCTTCGTCCCATAATGGGTGATATTTCAGGCCATGTTTTTGCAGGTACTGATAAATAGTTCGGTTATCCCAGTCGATAATCGGCAGCACTTTAAATACGCCACGCTGAATTGCCAGCACCGGTAAATTGGCGCGGCTGCCGGATTGTTCGCGGCGCAGGCCAGCAAACCACGTTTGCACGTTCAATTCTTTCAGCGCCCGATTCATCGGTTCGACTTTATTGATGTCATTGTACTTTTCAATGCCTTCAACGCCCTGCTCCCACAGTTTGCCGTAGCGGGCTTCCTGCCAGGCGGCGCTTTCGGTAGCACGGTATACTTTCAGGTTGAGCTTGAGTTTGTCCGTTAACTCATCAATAAAGCGGTAGGTTTCCGGGAACAAATATCCCGTATCGGTGAGGATCACCGGAATATCCGGGCGAATCTGATTCACCAGATGCAGGCTCACCGCCGCCTGAATACCGAAGCTGGAGGAAAGCACATATTCACCGGGTAGATTATCCAGCGCCCAGGCAACGCGGCCTTCAGCGTCCAGTTTTTCCAGTTGGGCGTTAGTTTCCGCCAGCGCCAGAATGCTTTCTACCTTCGGCAGTTCGTTCAGGGCGTTTAGATCGAGTTTGGGCATAGGTTCCTCACTGTTTGCCTTGCCTGATGCGACGCTTACGCGTCTTATCAGGCCTACAAAATCGTGCTGCTCCGTAGGCCGGATAAGGCGTTTACGCCGCATCCGGCAAAAGCGGCCACAGTGCCTGATGGCGCTTCGCTTATCAGGCCTACAAAACCGGGCTGGAGCGGCAATTCAAGTTAATCCCACAAATCGCGCGCCGGATCGAGCACCGGGCGAATGATGCCCGCACGCACCGTAAAGTCACCGAAGCCTTCACCCGCTTCGCGCTCTTTCGCCCAGCGCCCTATCAGTTCATCAAGCGACGCCAGGATTTCCGGCTCGGTGATGTTTTCTTTATACATCCGTGGGATACGTGTCCCAATACGGTTGCCGCCGAGATGCAGGTTGTAGCGACCCGGCGCTTTACCCACCAGACCCACTTCCGCCAGCATCGCGCGACCACAGCCGTTCGGGCAGCCTGTTACACGCATCACAATATGCTCATCACTGACACCATATTTCGCCATTAAATTATCGATGTTATCGATAAACGACGGCAGGAAACGCTCCGCTTCCGCCATCGCCAGCGGACAGGTCGGGAATGACACGCAGGCCATTGCGTTTTCACGCTGCGAGGTGACAGCATTCATTAACCCGCTCTGTTTGGCGATCGTCTCGATCTTCGCTTTCTCGCTTTCCGGCACTCCGGCGATGATCAGATTCTGGTTCGCCGTAATGCGGAAATCACCTTTGTGGATCTTCGCGATCTCCAGTAAGCCGGTTTTCAACGGGCGCCCTGGATAATCAAGAATTCGACCATTTTCGATAAACAGCGTCAGGTGCCAGTTATCATCAATGCCCTTAACCCAGCCAATACGATCGCCGCGCCCGGTAAACTCATACGGGCGAATCGGTTCAAATTTGATCCCCGCGCGACGTTCCACTTCTGCTTTAAACGTCTCAACACCCACGCGCTCCAGCGTGTATTTGGTTTTGGCGTTTTTACGGTCAGTACGATTACCCCAGTCACGCTGAGTGGTAACGACCGCTTCCGCCACCGCCAGCGTATGCTCCAGCGGCAGATAACCAAACTCGCTCGCGGTGCGCGCGTAGGTTTTCTTGTTGCCGTGTTCGATAGAAAGCCCACCGCCCACCAGCAAGTTAAAGCCTACCAGCTTGCCGTTTTCAGCAATTGCCACGAAGTTCATGTCGTTGGCGTGCAGATCGATATCGTTCTGCGGCGGGATCACAACCGTCGTTTTGAACTTACGCGGCAGGTAGGTCTGACCGAGGATTGGTTCTTCATCAGTAGTCGCGACTTTCTCCTGATCGAGCCAAATCTCCGCGTAAGCGCGAGTACGCGGCAGCAGATGTTCAGAGATTCTCTTCGCCCATTCGTAGGCTTCCGCGTGCAGCTGTGACTCGAACGGGTTCGAGGTACACAGCACGTTACGGTTCATGTCATTGGCGGTTGCCAGCGCGTCAAGACCGACCGAGTGCAGCATCTGGTGTGCCGGTTTGACGTTCTTTTTCAGAATACCGTGGAACTGGAACGTCTGACGGTTGGTCAGGCGGATGCTACCGTAAATGGTGTTTTCCACCGCAAATTTGTCGATCTCCTGCCACTGTTTGGTGGTGATAACGCCCCCCGGCAGACGGCAACGTAGCAGCATCGCATGGCGCGGTTCCAGCTTCTGTTCGGCACGTTCAGCGCGGATGTCGCGGTCATCCTGCTGATACATACCGTGGAAACGGATCAACAGGAAGTTATCGCCCTTAAAGCCGCCTGTCAGACCGTCGTTTAAATCTTCTGCAATGGTGCCGCGCAGGTAGTTGCTTTCAAGCTTCATGCGCTCGGCGTCTGTCAGTTTTCCTTCGACCACTAAAGGTCCTGGATGTTTTTCGCTCATTAGTAGACATCTCGCTGATAACGGCGCTCTACGCGCAGCTCACTTAAAGATTCATCCGCCGCTTCGGTGTCCATGCCACCAAACTCGGCAATCACTTCCAGAAGTGCCTGCTCAACGTCTTTCGCCATGCGATTAGCGTCGCCGCAGACATAAATGTGGGCACCGTCATTGATCCAGCGCCACAGCTCCGCGCCCTGTTCGCGCAGTTTGTCTTGTACGTAAACTTTTTCTTTTTGATCGCGCGACCAAGCAAGATCGATGCGCGTCAGCACGCCTTCTTTCACGTAACGCTGCCATTCCACCTGATAGAGGAAATCTTCGGTGAAGTGTGGGTTGCCGAAGAAAAGCCAGTTTTTGCCCGGCGCTTCGTCGGCGGCACGTTGCTGCATAAAGGCGCGGAACGGCGCAATACCAGTACCTGGGCCAATCATAATCACCGGGGTTTCCGGGTTAGCGGGCAGGCGGAAGTTGTCGTTATGTTCGATAAAGACGCGGACTTCGCCCTCTTCTTCCACGCGGTCCGCGAGGAAGCTGGAGGCACCACCGGCACGGGCACGGCCTTCCACGTCGTAACGCACCACGCCAACGGTGACGTGTACTTCGTTCTCAACTTCAGCCTGCGAGGAGGCGATGGAGTACAGGCGCGGGGTCAGCGGGCGCAGCAGATTAATCAGCGCTTCGGCGTCCAGTTGCGCCGGAGAGAAACGCACCATGTCGACAATCGGCGTGGTCGCGGCGTAATGCTGTAACTTCGCTTTATCGCCCACCAGCGGTAGCAGCGTTTCGCTGCGGGTAAGCGTGGCGTAGTTCTCAACAATATTCGCGGTGTTGACGGTCAGCTCGAAATGCCATTGTAGCGCCTCGTTCAGCGGTAGCGTTTTGCCATCAACGGTGACGGGTTCATCGCCTTTCAGCCACAGCAATTCAACAAGTTCTTTCACCAGTGCCGGATCGTTCTGATACCAGACGCCCAGCGCGTCACCCGGCTGGTAACGCAGGCCCGAGTCACCTAAGTCAATTTCGATATGGCGAACGTCTTTTTCAGAGTTGCGTCCGGTAATTTTCTGGTTAACCGAAAGGCTTGCCGCCAGCGGCGCGTCTTTACTGTACGGGCTGGTGTGGATTTCATTTACCGCCGCGCCAGTAGCGACGGATTGCGAAGATGCCGTGACAGGCGCGCGCGATTTAAGAACATCGACCACACGGACGCGCCATTCGCTGGCCGCCGCCTGATATTCAACGTCAGCATCGACACGCTCGAGCAGGCGTTCACCGCCCAGTTCCGCCAGCCTGCTGTCGAAATCTTTCCCGGACTGGCAGAAAAATTCATAAGAGCTATCGCCGAGGCTAAACACGGCAAACGCGGTGTTTTCCAGTTTTGGCGCTTTTCTGGAGAACAAAAACTTGTGTAACGCAACGGCTTCTTCCGGCGGTTCCCCTTCCCCTTGTGTTGAGGTCACCACAATAAGCAGTTTTTCACTGGCGATTTGTTTGAATTTATAGTCGCCCGCGTTCACCAGCTTAACGTTCAGTTTTGCCGCTAATAAGTCATCACGTAACGCTTCGGCGACCCGACGCGCATTGCCGGTTTGCGAGGCGGAAATAAGGGTAATACCCGGCATTTCTGCGGCGGCAACTGACGTCGCTGCAAGCACAGCAGGTTGCTGGTTGAGCACGCCCCAGAAATAGCCAGAAACCCAGGCAAACTGAGTGGGCGTTAAATCGGTCGTGGCCGCCTGAAGGCGTGCCAGTTGCTCCGGGTTCAACGGAAGCAACGCGGAAGGTGGGGCCTTTGTCGTCATGCGTCGTTATGTTCCAGTAAGCAAAGCTGTTTATCGGCCCTGTCAGCGCCCATAAAACAGAAGAGAAGGTAAGGTTAACGGGGCGAACGGTGTGGATTAAAGACGGGATAGCGATAACTAATAACCAAATCGACTAACCTGTTTTAGCAATAGTCGCTAACAACAAAATGGATTTATTAACAGCATGATAATTAAAAGAATATCGCCAACCATTAAGATAAACAGGCCATTTTGCGCAACAAAGTCGTTTTAGATAATGCGAAAAAACAGGCTTTCCGGTACTCTACGGCGGTTTTGTCGTCCTGTAGAGAAATTATGATGTCCACCACGTTATTTAAAGATTTCACCTTCGAAGCCGCTCACCGCTTGCCACACGTCCCGCAAGGGCATAAATGTGGTCGCCTGCACGGGCACTCTTTTATGGTGCGCCTGGAAATTACAGGGGAAGTCGATCCGCATACGGGCTGGATCATCGATTTCGCTGAACTGAAAGCGGCGTTTAAACCGACCTACGATCGCCTCGATCATCATTATCTCAATGAGATCCCTGGCCTGGAAAACCCGACCAGCGAAGTTTTAGCAAAATGGATTTGGGATCAGGTAAAACCCGTTGTGCCGCTGTTAAGCGCGGTAATGGTGAAAGAAACCTGCACCGCAGGCTGCATCTATCGCGGCGAATGATAAGAGTGTGTCGGCGGTCAATTTCCCTTAAGTAACGCTATGTTAGGGTGTTGCGCTCTGGATCTCTGGGGCATGACATGGAAGACGACTGCGACATTATTATTATCGGTGCCGGAATTGCGGGCACCGCCTGCGCGTTGCGCTGCGCGCGAGCGGGTTTATCCGTTCTGTTACTGGAACGTGCTGAAATCCCCGGCAGCAAAAACCTTTCCGGCGGGCGTTTATATACCCATGCGCTCGCGGAACTCCTCCCCCAATATCACCTGACCGCACCTCTTGAGCGACGTATCACTCACGAAAGCCTTTCCCTGTTAACACCGGATGGCGCAACAACGTTTTCCAGCTTACAGCCTGGCGGTGAATCCTGGAGCGTCTTGCGCGCCCGTTTCGATCCGTGGCTGGTTGCCGAAGCCGAAAAAGAAGGTGTCGAGTGTATCCCTGGCGCGACGGTGGATACGCTGTATGAAGAAAACGGCAGAATCTGTGGTGTCATTTGTGGTGACGATATTCTCCGCGCCCGTTATGTGGTGCTGGCGGAAGGTGCTAATAGCATCCTGGCTGAACGACACGGGTTAGTGACTCGCCCTGCTGGCGAAGCGATGGCGTTGGGGATCAAAGAAGTGCTGGCGCTGGAAGCATCCTCTATTGAAGAACGTTTTCATCTGGAGAATAACGAAGGCGCAGCGTTGCTGTTCAGCGGCGGAATCTGTGATGACTTACCCGGCGGCGCATTTCTTTATACTAATCAACAAACGCTTTCGTTAGGGATTGTTTGCCCGCTCTCCTCCCTTACGCAAAGTCGTGTTCCGGCAAGCGAGCTGCTGGCTCGCTTTAAAACGCATCCAGCAGTACGCCCGCTTATCAAAAACACGGAATTGCTGGAGTATGGCGCGCATCTGGTGCCGGAAGGTGGTTTGCACAGTATGCCAGTGCAATATGGCGGTAACGGCTGGCTGCTGGTGGGCGATGCGCTACGCAGTTGCGTCAATACCGGAATTTCCGTGCGCGGCATGGATATGGCGCTGACTGGCGCACAGGCTGCGGCACAAACATTGATTAGCGCCTGCCAGCACCGCGAGCCGCAAAATCTGTTTCCTCTTTATCATCACAACGTAGAACGCAGCCTGCTGTGGGGTGTTCTACAGCGTTATCAGCATGTTCCGGCGCTTTTGCAACGCCCTGGCTGGTATCGGGCGTGGCCTGCGTTAATGCAGGATATTTCCCGTGATTTATGGGATCAGGGTGATAAACCTGTTCCGCCGCTGCGCCAGTTGCTCTGGCGTCATTTACATCGTCATGGCCTGTGGCATCTGGCGGGCGATGTTATCAGGAGTCTGCGATGTCTGTAGCTCGTAATCTCTGGCGCGCTGCTGATGCGCCGCATATTGTTCCGGCTGACTCCGTTGAGCGCCAGACGGCACAACGGTTGATTAACACTTGTCCGGCTGGTCTTTTTTCGCTCACACCGGAAGGCGACTTACGCGTTGATTATCGCGGCTGCCTGGAGTGTGGCACCTGCCGTTTGCTGTGCGATGAAAAAAACCTACAACAGTGGCGCTATCCACCTTCTGGATTCGGCATCACCTACCGCTTTGGATAAATAACAAGGATAATTTATGCCCCTCTTACACCTGCTCCGCCAGAATCCGGTGATTGCTGCCGTTAAAGATAATGCCAGCCTGCAACTGGCAATCGATTCTGAATGCCAGTTTATTTCCGTGTTGTATGGGAATATCTGCACCATCAGTCATATCGTTAAAAAGATTAAGAACGCCGGGAAATATGCCTTTATTCATGTCGATTTGCTGGAAGGCGCATCGAACAAAGAAGTGGTGATTCAGTTTTTGAAACTGGTGACCGAAGCGGACGGTATTATCAGCACGAAAGCCTCAATGCTAAAAGCGGCGAGAGCGGAAGATTTTTTCTGTATTCATCGCCTGTTTATCGTTGATTCGATTTCGTTTCACAACATTGATAAGCAAGTTGCGCAATCAAACCCTGATTGTATTGAAATCCTGCCTGGCTGTATGCCCAAAGTGCTGGGCTGGGTGACGGAGAAAATCCGCCAACCGCTTATTGCTGGCGGGCTGGTGTGCGATGAAGAAGATGCGCGTAATGCGATTAACGCGGGTGTGGTGGCGCTTTCCACCACCAATACCGGGGTCTGGACGTTAGCGAAAAAATTGCTTTGACGGGATAATCGTAACGATTTGAATTTGTGTGATTTACAGGCCGGATAAGGCGTTCACGCCGCATCCGGCATTCAGCGCCTGATGCGACGCTGACGCGTCTTATCAGGCCTACAAACCCCGAGCCCAGAACCGTAGCCCGAATAAAGCGTCCACGCCACATCCGGCATTCAGCGCCTGATGCGACGCTGACGCGTCTTATCAGGCCTACAAGTCCCGAGTCCAGAACCGTAGGCCGGATAAGGCATCCACGCCGCATCCGGCAGCACGTTATAAGCAATCTGCGTGAATGTTTGTCACCAGTGCCTCCAGCACCGTCTTCCAGTCATCAACCACGCCAACATCTGCCTGTGAAAATACCGCTGCGCTGGCGTCATGATTAATCGCCACCACAAACTGGCTATTGCGTACGCCCGCCATTAACGCTGCCGCGCCGGATGCGCCCGCCACAATGCAAACATCAGGGGCCAACAGATGCCCGGAAATACCAATGACCTTTTCTGCATCAAAGCCACCGTTCATCACTCGCGCCCGACTGTAGCCCACTTCTGCACCCAGCTTTTCAGCCAGCATAGCGATTTCATGGCTATCTGCCTCGCCACCCTGCCCCACCACCAGCACCCATCTGGCTTCCACTAATGGGTCGCGGGTAACATTTTTCAGGTCCTCTATGCTAATCAGCCAGTCGGGAAGCGCACCTGGAACAATGTTCAATTGCTGCATACCAGAGGGCAATGTGGCGTTTTTCGCTGCTCCCGCCTGGCGGGCAAGAGAAAGGCATAGCGGGCGTTTTTCTGTTTGCTGCGTCGCCATTAGCGCATTTCCCCAGTGGGATTTGCGCACGCTTACGGTTGATATATCGCATGAAATCACCTGGCAGATACTGGCGCCATGTACACGCCAGGCCAGTCGGGTAGCCAGTTCATCGCCAAATACGCCCGGAGGAAAGAGGACAACCTCCGCAGGCGTTCGTTGCCACTGTTCCACCAGCGCATCCAGCACCTGTTCCGCGACCATCGGCTGTGGTTCTATTTGCCAGTGCGTCAGGGTACAGCCGCTGAAATCCTGCTCTGCCAGCCAGTTCGCCATTGCGGCATGGTCCTGATTTATCGTTACAATTGCGATATTCATGGCTGTATCCTCTGGCGTAAATAGTCCTGCCATAGCTTTTGTGCTTTTTCTTCTACCGTTTGCCCATCAATCAGCGTCGCACTGCGTCGTTGTTCCGGTCTTGCCAGTCGCAGGCACTGTATCGCTGGCGATTCTGCGACAAGAGTTTCGCGGGTAATCTCCGCTTTCCCCGCCGCCATTCGCTGGCGCATTCCCGGTACTGGCAAAGCCACTTCACCGCACTGGCGCACGGCAATCACCGCAGGCAAGCGAACCCGGCAACAGCGCAGCCCATGTTCAGTACGCTGTTCGAGGGTGATAAACGGCGCGTCGAGAGTGAAACGCTCCACCTGGGTGAAGCAGGGCCAGCCCAGCATTTCCGCCAGCAAAAATGGCGTTTGCCCATTCGGCCCTTCGCTGCTTTGGCAGCCAGTAATTATCAGAGCCAGCGGATTCTGGTACTGCCATTCGGCAATATGGCGAGCGACAAATTCCGGCGCAAAGCGCAGATCTGCCGCCGTCTCCAGCAATACTGCTACCTCAAACCCAAGGGCCATGAGATAGCGCAGCCAGTGCAACGCCCGTTCATCCCCCATGCTCAACGCGGTTAAAGACATCGGCGTACCGTTTTTTCTCTGCGCCAACAGCAGCGCGGCGGCAGCCTGTTCATCAGCACCAAGTAAACTTCGCAGTAGCGAAACATCCGGTCCGCTATTACCCTGAGCCGCCGCCAGCCACTCTTTTTCCGCCAGCATCCCGGCATCCGGTTCGGCTTTAAACGCTAACAGAATGTTCATTCGCACCTCCTACATTTCCCGCCGCCACCAGCGGGAGTGCTTTGGTTTCTGGTGCCCATAGCCAGGTCACAACAAAACCAACCAACAACACGGCCGCCAGGAGCAATAAGGTAACTTGCATTCCCCACTGCGCCAGCACCCACGGCAGCAGGCCAGTACTTACCGCCGCGCCGAGTCGACTCATGGCGGTGGCAAAACCGACGCCCAACGAGCGAATGTCGGTAGGAAAACTTTCCGCAGGCAAAATGCCCACCAGATTACTGACCGCCGAAATGGTGGTACTGAAAAGAACAAAAAGCAGCAGCGTTAATGAACTGCCAGAAGGCAAACAGGCCATCACCATCAACGTGACCGCCAGCAGCAAAAAACTGCCCAGTAAAAATCTGCGATGCGCTAACAAGTGGGTCAACACTAACCCTAATAACGCACCAACAATTAACAACGCATTAAGCATCAGGCTGGCGGTCAGCGCATCTTCCAGACCAATAGTCTGGGCGATGGTCGGCAGCCAGGTGTAAATCACAAACCACGGGATCACAAGACAAACAAAAAACACGCTGTTAAATACCGTACGCCGCCAGTAGCGCGAAGAGAACAAGGTTTTGATGTGTTTATGGCTCGAGGTTGCCACTTCATCGCCCAGTAAAACATGGGGGCCAAAATAGCGATGAACGATAGCGTGAGCTTCTGCAAAACGCCCCTGGCGCAGTAGCCAGCGTGGCGATTCTGGCGTTCCCCAGCGTAATAACGTAATCAACAATGCGGGTAACGCCGCTGATGCCAGCAGCCAGCGCCAGGCCTCCGGGTTTTCGGAAATAAAGTGATGCCCGGCAATACTTGCCAGCACATAGCCTACGGTCCACACCACGCTGAATGCGCCCAGCAAAATACCGCGATGGCGGCGCGGGGAAAATTCAGCCAGCAAGGTGTGACCTACTGAGTAATCGCCTCCCAGGCCAATGCCGATCAAAATGCGCAGTCCAATAAGATGCTCTGGCGTGGTGGCAAAAAATTGCAAGAACGAAGCGAGCGTAATCAGCAAAAAGCTGAAGGTGAAGATTTTTTGCCGACCAATATGGTCGGAGATCCATCCCAGAACCAGGCTGCCAAGAAACAAACCAAGGAGCGCTGAGCTGCCAATCATTCCTGCCATAAACGGCGTCAGGTGCATCGCTGGCGTAAGCTGAATAATGGCGTAACCAATGACGCCGAGGACATAACCGTCGGTCAGGTGCGCGCCGAAAGTGAGCGCGGCAATACGGCAGTGAAAACGGTTAAGTGGAATATCATCCATTCGCACCGGTGAAGTGTTCATCTTTACCCCTTCATGGTCCGGTAATAAGAACGGCTTCTCGCCTGAGAAGCCGAAAAGGCAACGTCCCGTCATCACGGGACGCTGGCTGACACATTATTTTTCAATCGGATAGATAGTGCCCGTATTCATAATGCCATTAGGATCGAACTGCTTTTTCAGCCCTTCCAACAACGCCCATGCGCTGCCATGCTCCAGTTTGCTCCAGTGAACGCGATGTTTACCGATACCGTGATGGTGTACCATCGAACCGCCGAGGCGAATGGTTTCTTCGCAGATGATTTTGTTGAGCGGATTGTGGTACTTGTCGATTTCCTCTTCCGGCTTACAGTCAACGACGTTGTAGTCGTAGACGAAGTACATGTTGGTGCCGTTCTGGTAGCTGTGAGAAGAATGACCGCCCAGCATGGTAATGTCGTCGGCGTGCGGGAACTCGGTGCGAATACGGTTAATAACGCTTTCGTAGATTTCGTGGATGCAGCTCCAGCAGCCGGACACTTCGGTGGTAAAGCCCATGTTGCCGGTTTTTAGGATCTGCACACGTTCGGCAGCCACTTTATCCGGTCCCCAGTTCAGATTGTTAAACCAGGTTTCGATCAGTTTGCTGTCCACGCGCTGGCACTGCGGGTAACGAGCCACGATTTCCGCAATCCCTTCGCCCGTCGCCTTCGCAATGCGAGAGTTACCTTCAGCCATAAAGATCAGCACGCATTTACCGTCGGCAAAATGGGTGAAGTGTTGGGTGCCATCTTCAGCGTCATACAAACGAGCGATCGACGGACGATACCCTTCCACCATGATTTCACGCAGGATATTGAAACCGGTTTTCATGTCTTCCAGGATATAGCCGTAGAAGAGATTGTTTTCCGGGGTGAATTTGAAGATTTTAACAGTCACTTCAGTGATATAGCACAGTGCGCCTTCGTTACCGATAATGATGTGACGAATGTCCGGGCCAGCCGCGCGAGGTGGTACGTTTTTAATGCGTGTCACAGTGCCATCAGCCAGTACTGCTTCCAGACCAACGACCATGTCCTCGATTGCGCCGTAGAGTGTGGAGAACTGCCCGATACTGCGGGTCGCCACCAGACCGCCCATCTGCGCCAGTGGTTTAGACTGCGGAGAGTGCCCCGTGGTGTAGCCTTTTTCACGCAACGCATTTTCCAGCACTTCCAGCGGAACACCACATTGCGCCGTGGCCTGCATATTCTCAATATCAATATTAATGATTTGATTCATGGCGGAGCCGTCGAGCACCACCGAGTTTTCTACGACGGTTTCCAGCCCACCTTCGGTGGCGGAAGCGCCGGTACGCGGCACACCGTTAATTTTGTGCGCGTTCATAAAATTCAGCACACGGGACACTTGCTCTGTGGAACCCAGTTTTACGACCGCTGCTGGAATCGGCAAAGTATAAATACCATGAATATCTGGAAATTTACGAAAACGGTCAATACTGTTTTTCTTTAATACCGTTTCATCGGTAATTACGCGATCTGCACCAACAATTTCCTTTAGCTGGTCGACAATCGCTGCGCGAGATAAAGACATAATAATTCCTTCCTGATAATAAAAATGGAATAGTTATTAATAAGAGAAAACAGAAACCACCGTTATGGGTTAGCGCACTAAATAACCGCCATCAACCACTAATAAATGCCCGTTAACATAATTTGAAGCCGGACTTGCGAGGAATACGGCTGCCCCCATTAAATCCTGAGTATCGCCCCAACGGTTTGCCGGAATATGATCAAGAACACGCTGATTGGTTTCTGGATTACTACGGGTCGCCAGAGTGATATCGGTTGTGTAATATCCTGGAGCAATACCATTTACCTGAATATTATATTGACCTAATTCATCGCAATAGGCTTTGGTGAATCCGGCAAGAGCATGTTTAGTTGCAGAATAGGCGGGTGACCATTGACCACCTAAGTAAGAGAACAATGAACAGATATTAATGATTTTACCGCTTTTCTGCGGAATCATAATTTTTGCCGCTTCATAGCTTAACTCGAATGCGACAGTCAGGTTCACGTCAATCATCGGATCCCAGTCGGCACGACCAAAGTCCAGCACCTTATTCAGCTTACAAATACCGGCATTATTGACCAGAATATCGACGGTGCCAAAACGTTCACAACAGGCGGCAATTATCTTCTGCGGCGCGCCTTTTGCGGTGATATCCACCTGCATGAAGTCTACTTCAACACCCTGTTTTTCAATCATTTCCTTTGTTTCGCCGTTATCTTTGACGAAGCTCGGAATAAAGAGATTTGCACCTGCTTTGGCCAGCGCCATTGCAAATGCCTGGCCTAAACCGCTATTCCCACCGGTAACAATTGCTGTTTTACCTTTCAGGGAGAAAAAATCCATTGAGAACGCATTGAGAGATTCGATTGACATAGTTAGCTCCAATTTCCGTAAGGCAAAAAAAAAGAAAGGTAACTTCCCCCGCGAGAGGGAAGTTACCTTTCTCATTATCTCTGGTAACTGGGGATAATTTTTAGCATAAGGGCATAGCCGCTAATGTGATCGTACTCACAGAGTATTATTCGTATAATCAAATAATTTTAAAAAGCAGAAGCGTGATTACTCTCACACAATACCACTGCTTTCCATGTTATTTCTTATCGCAATTACTAGAGAGCTGAGAAAAGTAATCCACCTGAAAGGGCGGCTTACTTTTCTCTTTTTTTTGTCTATTACACATGGGAATACGATATGCAACACAACTCATATCGCCGTTGGATAACCCTCGCGATAATTAGCTTTAGCGGCGGCGTTAGTTTTGACCTGGCTTATTTACGTTATATTTATCAAATTCCCATGGCGAAATTTATGGGATTCAGCAATACCGAGATAGGTTTAATAATGAGTACTTTTGGTATTGCGGCAATTATTCTCTATGCCCCCAGCGGGGTTATTGCCGATAAATTTTCACATCGCAAAATGATTACTTCCGCGATGGTTATTACCGGATTACTGGGCCTGTTAATGGCAACTTATCCACCACTGTGGGTAACGCTCTGTATTCAGGTCGCCTTTGCCATAACCACTATTTTAATGCTGTGGTCGGTGTCGATTAAAGCCGCCTCGTTGCTCGGCGATCATAGCGAGCAAGGGAAAATTATGGGCTGGATGGAAGGGCTGCGCGGCGTCGGTGTTATGTCTCTGGCGGTGTTTACTATGTGGGTCTTTTCTCGCTTTGCACCGGATGACAGCGCCAGCCTGAAAACGGTCATTATCATCTACAGTGTGGTTTACATTCTGCTGGGCATTTTGTGCTGGTTTTTTGTTAGCGATAACAACAACCTGCGCAGTGCCAATCACGAAGAAAAACAGTCATTCCAGCTTAGCGACATCCTGGCTGTTTTGCGCATCAGTACCACCTGGTATTGCAGCATGGTGATTTTTGGCGTCTTCACCATCTACGCTATTCTGAGTTACTCCACCAACTATCTGACCGAAATGTATGGTATGTCGCTGGTGGCGGCGAGCTACATGGGGATTGTAATCAACAAAATATTCCGTGCGCTGTGCGGCCCACTTGGCGGCATTATCACCACCTACAGCAAAGTGAAATCTCCTACCCGCGTGGTCCAAATTCTTTCCATCATCGGTTTGCTGGCATTAACTGCCCTGCTCATCACGAACTCTAACCCACAATCGGTCGCGATGGGGATTGGCCTGATTTTACTGCTGGGATTCACCTGTTACGCCTCCCGCGGGCTGTACTGGGCCTGCCCCGGCGAAGCGAGAACACCGTCTTACATTATGGGTACCATGGTAGGTATTTGTTCGGTGATTGGATTCCTGCCGGACGTCTTCGTTTACCCGATTATCGGCTACTGGCAAGACACCCTGCCTGCCGCTGAAGCCTACCGCAACATGTGGCTGATGGGCATGGCAGCGCTCGCCATGGTAATCGCCTTTACCTTTTTGCTGTTCCAAAAAATTCGTACTGCTGATAGTGCACCAGTGATGGCTAGCAGCAAGTAAGCCAGGAAAATTACAGGAGAAAAATCATGTCGAAGAAATACATCATAGGGATTGATGGCGGAAGTCAGAGCACAAAAGTGGTGATGTACGATCTGGAAGGTAACGTGGTTTGCGAAGGCAAAGGCTTATTACAGCCAATGCACACGCCGGATGCCAATACCGCAGAACATCCTGACGACGATTTATGGACATCATTATGCTTCGCCGGTCACGATTTGATGAGCCAGTTTGCCGGGAATAAAGAAGATATTGTTGGCATCGGTCTGGGCTCAATCCGTTGCTGTCGCGCGTTATTGAAAGCCGATGGCACGCCTGCCGCACCGTTGATTAGCTGGCAGGATGCCCGTGTCACCCGCCCTTACGAACACACTAATTCTGACGTGGCCTATGTCACCTCTTTT
>NZ_BBMY01000124.1 GCF_000759775.1 Escherichia albertii NBRC 107761 = DSM 17582 | reverse complement strand
CAGGAGAGTTGTTCTCACCTATTTGTAATGAGCAGTGC
Source organism: Escherichia albertii NBRC 107761 = DSM 17582 (assembly GCF_000759775.1). GTDB lineage: Bacteria > Pseudomonadota > Gammaproteobacteria > Enterobacterales > Enterobacteriaceae > Escherichia > Escherichia albertii. Next base: position 15,057 of record NZ_BBMY01000124.1, on the reverse strand, counting down.
CCCACATTTCTATCCTTTGGATACCAGATATAAACACTTCCACTTATTCTATTCATAATAGAAAATATATTCTGATGTAGTCTCCTGAAAATTTTTTTACAGTGTCTATGGAAACGAAATAACAACTAATATCTCAGGGGAGATGGTCAATTAATATGTATTATATCCTGTATTTCAGGAAGGATTATAATAATATTTTTTTTGCATAATCGGATGTGAATCGTTAACTGATTCACATCCTGCCAGAACACTCTGGGAATTAACACTTTTTTATAAGGTATCTACTGCTGAATATTGTTGTTTGTGGCGATGTATATGACTCAAAAGAATAAACCACAGAGCACCATGGATATATTACGGAGACGCCACTAACGGGGGCTATCAGGATGTACCAACAGGAACATGCCAGCCCCGTCAGTGGGCTTTACTGCCGGATTTTTGCGTCAGTCCGTTCCAGAGCTCAGCTTTCTGAATGCGTTAAAGAGAGTACAAATTCCGTCGAACTGGGGTATCCCTGCACAATGAGGTTTATGTGGGGAGAATCTGGTTGAGTCTGGTAGAAGTAATTTGGAGGCAGAACGCTTAAATACTGGCGTTCTGAAACGAAAAACGGACCTCCGTGGAGGTCCGTTGATATGAAATTGGTGCCCGGACTCGGAATCGAACCAAGGACACGGGGATTTTCAATCCCCTGCTCTACCGACTGAGCTATCCGGGCAACGGGGCGCATTAAACCGTAATCCGTACATCTCGTCAACCTAATTTCAGAAAAAGTGATTCAACTGCTTAAGATTGCGGCAAAATGCCTGTTTTCTGAGTTTTGGTCAGGTCAATGCCCCGCCCTGGCGGCAGCGAGCGAAGCGCAGGATATCTTCCGCCAGTCGGTGTGCAGTGTCGACATCTGCCTGGCTACGATTCACCAGCATACGACTTAAACACCCTTCCAGCACCAGTTCCATCTGCCTCGCAACCATTGCGGGATCATCAACTTCCAGCGTGGTTAGCAGTTCATGGGTGAACTCATAAGCCGCGCTTTTTTGCTGATCGGCCAGTTGATGAATAGGGTGCTCTGGATCGGGATAAAACGTACAGGCAGCGATAAACAGGCAGCCCGGATAGCGGTTGTTTTTCACGCACTCTGATAACGCCGGGTAACGTGCCAGCAGTTTTTGCTCTGCGGATTGCGTTTCGTCCAGCATCAGTTGACGACGCCAGGCATCGATTTGTTGGCTAAGATAGCGCAGAGCGTCATAGAGGATCGCCTCTTTGTCCGGCCAGAAACGCTGGAGCTCCTCCAGAGGATAATCCACACGTTCAGCAACCATCTCCAGCGTGGTGTTGGCAATCCCTTGTAGTTCTAATAATTTCAGGGTTTCTCCCAGAACATCTTCACGTTGCACGCTATTTTCCTCCGTCTTTCCCACTGCAAGTGTTGTTCACGGTTGGCGATCGCGCAAATGCGCGCTGAAGGTTTCAGCATCCATAAAGCCCGTGACGCGTGCTTGTGGATGCTCCTGGCCCTGTCCGTCAAAAAAGAGAATTGTCGGCAGGCCAAGGACATTCAGATGCTTTAATAGCGCCACATCTTGTGCGTCGTTGGCGGTCACATTAGCCTGAAGTAAGACTGTGCCTCCCAACGCTTTTTGCACTTGCGGGTCGCTGAAGGTGTACTTCTCGAACTCTTTACAGGCAACGCACCAGTCGGCATAAAGATCTAACATCACCGGCTTGCCTTTGGCTTCGGTGAGCGCGTGATTTAACTCATCCACTGTTTTGATTTGTTTAAAGTTGAGATGTGACTGAGATTGCACTGTATTGGTGGCGCCAAATGCCCAGTCCTGTAGCGGACGTACACTAATCAGTGCCGCTGCCAGCAGGATAATTTGTACGATACACATCCACCCGCGTTTGGCTTGTAAGCTGGTGACAAAGGCCCAGCCAAAGAATGCGACGCCAAGCGCCGACCACAAGCGTAATCCCCAGACATCGCCAATCACTCGCTCCAACAGAAAGGCTGGCAGTGCGAGGATCACAAAACCAAACGCGGTTTTGACCTGTTCCATCCACGGACCGCTTTTCGGTAGCAGGCGGTTGCCGAAGACGGTAATTAGCATCAGCGGCAGGCCCATGCCCAGCGCATAGAGGTAAAGTGTGCCGCCGCCCAGCCACATGTTCCCACTTTGGGCGATATACAGCAGAATCGCGCTGAGTGGCGCGGTAGTGCACGGTGAACAGATCAATCCGGCAATTGCCCCCATAACAAACACACCGCCGGGTGAGCCGCCTTGTTGGCGGTTGCTCATTAACGTGAGGCGCGTTTGTAGCGAGGAGGGGAGCTGTAAGGTGAATAAGCCGAACATCGACATCGCCAGCAAAGTAAAAACGATGGCCAGGCCGATAAGCACATAAGGATGCTGTAGCGCCGCCTGGAACTGTAATCCTGCGGCGGCAACCACCAGACCCAGCGCCGTGTAGGTTAGCGCCATCCCTTGAACATAAATAAAGGCCAGCGCCAATGCTCTGGCGGTCGATAATCGCTGTTTACCGCCCAACACGATGCCGGAAATCAGCGGGTACATCGGCAACACGCATGGCGTAAAGGCGATACCGATACCGATCAACAACGCCCAGAGTGCAGAAAAGGGGAGTTGCGCGGCGGTTTGCTCTTGCTGCGGAACAGATACCGGTTGTGGCGTCACGCTGTTGGCGACCACTGCGCTTAACGGTACGGTTTTGGTCTCAGGCGGATAACAGAAACCCGCGTCAGCGCAGCCCTGGTAAGTAACCGTTAATGTTGCACCAGGTGTTGCCTGGTTGATCGTGACGGGGAGCCTCAACCGTTTACGGTAAATCTCGCTCTTGCCGTAAAACTCATCCTCATGCCAGACGCCCGGCGGTAACTGCACGTCAGCAATCTTCGCCTGCTCCGGCGTGATGCGGATCTGTTTACGGTAGAGGTAATACCCGTCTTTGATCTGCCAGGTCAGATTAAGGTCATGTTGGGTTTGCTGAAAATCAAAAGCAAAGGCTTGATCCGCAGGGACAAATTGTGAACGTCCCGGCGCGTCGAATAATCCGGCAAAAACGGAAGTGCTGCAAAGTAGCAGGATCAGCGTAAAGATGCGTTGAGCCATGAGAGGTAATCTGTGTCTCCGAGTGTAACAGGTAAAACCAGAAGCTCCGGGGTTTGATACGGATGGTGAGACTTCAGGCATTCCAGCAGCGCCTGCTGGTGAGATACGGTAGTTTTAAATATCATCTGCACTTCGTATTCTTGTTCCAGCTTACCTTCCCAGTAATAGAGAGAGGTTGCGCCGGGGATCAAGGTCGCGCAGGCCGCCAGTTTCTCCGCCAGTGCTTTGGCGGCTAAATCCTGGGCCGTCGCTTCATCAGGCGCGGTACACAGCACCACGACAGACGCGGCATTCGAACTTTTTTCATCAAGCATAAACACCTCGCAAGAACAGATGAAACCGCAAGATAGGTCACTATACAACGGACGAAGGAAGGATGTTAGTCGGCGAGAAAGAAAGCGGGGCATGAATGCCCCGCGATTTGTCATTACAGCATCACGCTGCCCAGCAGGAAGCCGAAGCAAACGGCCAGAGCAACACCCAGAGTTCCCGGGATAAAGAACGGGTGGTTGAAGACGAATTTACCGATACGGGTTGTACCCGTGTCATCCATCTGTACCGCAGCAACCAGCGTCGGATAGGTCGGCAGAATGAACAGACCAGATACGGCAGCGAAAGATGCTACAGCGGTCAGTGGAGAAACATTCAGCGCCAGAGCCATCGGCATCAGTGCTTTTGCGGTTGCAGCCTGAGAGTACAGCAGAGCAGAAGCAAAGAAGAAGATGACGGCCAGCAGCCACGGATGGCCCTGAATCACTTCACCTGCGGTATCTTTGATCCAGTCGATGTTGTTGGAAACGAAAGTATCGCCCAGCCACGCAACCCCCAGGATACAAATACAGGCGCTCATACCCGCTTTGAAGGTGCTGGAGTTGAGGATGTTGTCGGTGTCCACTTTGCAAAGAACGGTGGTCAGGGTTGCAACACTCAGCATGATGATCAGGATTGCGTTGGTGGTGTTCATCAGCGGCTTCTCAACCAGTCCCATACTCGGGCTGTTGACAATTGCATAGATAACCACGCCAACTACGCCCAGCAGGAACAGCCAGACGGATGCTTTCGCGCCTTGTTTGATTTCAATCTGCTTCTCACCGCGCAGCTCAACCAGGCCTTCTTCCAGACGCTTGCGATAAATCGGATCGTCAGACAGTTTGGAGTTGAACAGCATGGTTACCAGGAAGGACATCACCAGAACCGCCAACAGAGTGGATGGGATGACCACAGAAAGCAGATGGAGATAGCTGATGCCATGACCTTCCATCACGGAAGACATGTAAACGACTGCTGCAGAGATTGGCGATGCGGTGATCGCAATCTGTGCGGAAACTACCGCTGTAGATAACGGACGACAAGGTTTAACGCCTTGTTCCTTCGCAACTTCAGCGATAACGGGCAGCGTTGCCAAAGAAATGTTACCAGTACCCGCAAAAATAGTCAGGAAATAGGTCACGATTGGTGCAAGGATCGTGATGTATTTCGGGTTACGGCGCAGCAGCTTTTCTGTCTGATGAACCAGATAGTCCAGACCGCCAGCAACCTGCATGGCAGAAATTGCGGCGATTACCGCCATGATAATGGAAATGACATCGAACGGGATGTTACCAGGTTTGACGCCAATAGCGGCAAGAACCAGTACCCCCAATCCGCCAGCAAAACCAATACCAATTCCCCCGAGTCTGGCGCCCAAGAAGATCGCCAGCAAAACGATGATGAGTTCTACAACTAGCATATTAGCCTTCCTTGTTTTTTAACAAGTTGATATTAAATTGTTGTTTTTTAGTTACTGCTCACAAGAAAAAAGGCACGTCATCTGACGTGCCTTTCTTTGTACTACCCTGTACGATTACTGTTCGCTTTCATCAGTATAGCGTTTTGCTTTGTAAGCCGGATGCATCAGGTTCTGTACGGAGAAAATATCGTCTAGTTCCGCTTCAGTCAACAGGCCGCGCTCCAGAACGACTTCACGCACGCTCTTACCGGTTTCGGCACAGATTTTACCCACGATGTCACCGTTGTGGTGGCCGATGAATGGGTTGAGATAAGTAACGATACCGATAGAGTTGTAAACGTAGCCTTCGCACACTTCTTTGTTAGCAGTGATGCCATTGATGCATTTTTCTAACAGGTTGTAGCAAGCATTGGTCAGAATGTGAACGGATTCAAACATTGCCTGGCCAATGACCGGTTCCATAACGTTCAGTTGTAACTGACCAGCTTCCGCCGCCATGGTGACCGTGGTGTCGTTACCAATAACTTTGAAGCAGACCTGGTTAACCACTTCAGGAACAACCGGGTTTACTTTCGCTGGCATGATGGAAGAGCCCGCCTGCAGTTCCGGCAGGTTGATCTCGTTCAGGCCGGCACGTGGGCCAGAAGAGAGCAGGCGCAGGTCGTTACAGATTTTAGACATCTTCACAGCCAGGCGTTTCAGTGCGCCGTGAACCATAACATAAGCGCCGCAGTCAGAGGTTGCTTCGATCAGGTCTTCAGCCGGTACGCATGGGAAGCCGGTGACCTCTGCCAGTTTTTTCACTGCCAGCGGAGAGTACTCTTTCGGCGTGTTCAGGCCAGTACCGATTGCCGTTGCACCGAGGTTAACTTCCAGCAACAGTTCAGCAGTACGTTCGATGTTTTTCACTTCTTCTTTCAGCAGGATGCTGAAAGCGCGGAATTCCTGACCAAGGGTCATCGGCACTGCGTCCTGCAGCTGAGTACGGCCCATTTTCAGGATGTCCTGGAATTTGACAGCTTTACGCTCAAAACCTTCACGCAGTTGGTTAATGGCATCGACCAGTTTAATCAGAGAAGAGTAAACCGCGATGCGGAAACCGGTTGGGTAGGCGTCGTTAGTGGACTGACATTTGTTAACGTGGTCGTTCGGATTCAGGTACTGGTATTCACCTTTCTGGTGCCCCATCAGTTCCAGACCGATATTGGCCAGCACTTCGTTGGTGTTCATGTTTACGGAAGTACCTGCGCCGCCCTGGTAGACGTCTACCGGGAACTGATCCATGCATTTTCCGTTGTTCAGGACTTCATCACATGCGGCAATGATGGCATTCGCTACACTTTTAGGAATGGTTTGCAGCTCTTTGTTTGCCATAGCTGCGGCTTTTTTAACCATTACCATACCGCGAACAAATTCAGGAATATCGCTGATTTTGTTGTTGCTGATGTAGAAGTTTTCAATCGCTCTCAGAGTGTGAACCCCATAGTAGGCATCAGCTGGAACTTCCCTGGTACCCAACAGATCTTCTTCGATACGAATGTTGTTTGACATGTGAACCTTCTTTTTCAAGCTGCCAATGATTTGCTTTAAACACACAGAATATATGTGGTTTCGAATGTTTTTCGACCGACGATTATCCCCTGCATCGGCCGAATACCCGAGCATCATATGCTGCTTGAGAATTTCTACCGTAATCTGGATCACTTTAATTGTCGGTTTTTACCCCTTAATGATTAATTTGTGAAATAGATCACCGCATTGGGATTACTACCAAAAATAGTTGCGCAAGAGTCTTGAAATTTTGCTAATGACCACAATATAAGCTAAACGCGATTCGCAACCCATTTCAGGTGACCGGGCTTAACCGGTTGCTATTACAGGAGAAACCTTTGCGCTGGTTACCTTTCATTCTCATTTTCCTTTATGTCTATATTGAGATTTCAATCTTTATTCAGGTTGCCCATGTATTGGGAGTATTGCTAACTCTCGTGCTGGTTATATTCACGTCAGTTATTGGTATGTCACTGGTACGTAACCAGGGCTTTAAGAATTTTGTGTTGATGCAACAAAAAATGGCGGCGGGTGAAAATCCTGCGGCGGAGATGGTTAAAAGCGTTTCGTTGATTATTGCCGGTTTGTTGCTTTTATTACCGGGATTTTTCACCGATTTTCTTGGCCTTCTTCTTTTATTACCGCCAGTGCAGAAACATCTGACTGTGAAACTGATGCCACATCTGCGCTTTTCCCGTATGCCGGGCGGCGGTTTTGGCGCCAGTGCTGGCGGCGGCAATACCTTTGATGGTGAGTATCAGAGGAAGGATGATGACCTCGACCGCCTTGATCATAAAGATGATCGCCAGAATTAATATCGAAACGCCGGATTATGGTGTTATGCCTCTTTCCGGCGTTTTTCGTTTGGGCAGGAATAACCACAGGCCCGCCAGCATGATCAGCGCGTACAGGCTCTTCCTGCCGACCATCGCCAGTAACATTACACATAACAGCCCGCCAGTTACCGCCAGTATCCGATAGCGTCCTTGTAATAATTTACAGCCTGCTAGCATGCATAACAGATAAATCATAATAAAGATGCCGTTGGCATAAATAATAAGTGCGTCCAGATTGATCTCTAAAGCATGGAGCACCAACGTACTCGCCGCGCAACAGCCAAGCACGGTATTAAGGGCATTATGCGGAATATGGCGAGAAGAGAGGCGCGCCAGGTAATGGTCTGGATTATGCTGCGCCTGTGACCAGACCAGGCGGGCGAAACTCTGTATATAAATGTTGAGACTGGCAAAGCAGGCCAGATAGCCAATCACGCAGGCAATCCATAACGCTCCTACACCGAACAGTTGCACTACAATTTTTGGAAGCGATGCTGCCGCCGCCATTTTTTCACCATAGGCGTCGAAGTGTAAGACGGCTACCGTACAGCCCCAGTAGACTAATCCTGCCAGCAGCAGACCAATCATCAAAGCACGAGGAAAATCACGCTCTGGATTTTTAAACTCCGAGGCGAGATGTGCAAATGCCTCCAGACCGACAAAGCACCAGAACATCACCGATAACGCAGAAAATAACCCGGTAAATTCGATATTACCTGGCGCAGGGAAGGGGATATTTGCAGGTTTGATATCGCCAGCCCACCAGATGGCGGCAATCAACGCGACGATAAGCCCGGCAATAATCGTTTGCAGATTAGCGCTGGAGCTGGCGCCGCGAGTACCGATATACCATACCAGCGCCAGCGTGCCGAGTTCCGCCAGAAGCAACTGCCAGCTGTGCCAGCCAAACATCGCCTGGCCGAATCCGGCAGCAATTTGTAGCGCAGCGGGCAAACCCACGGGAATGACCGATAAAAACAGCCAGCCGGTGACTCGCTCAAGTCGCGAGCCGAACGCCATACCGACGAAGTGCGCGACACCACCTGCGCTGGGATAGCGGCGACCCAGAATCGCAAACACGATTGCGATTGGGAAAACTAAGATGATAAGAACGGGCCAGGCCCACAGGCTGTTATTGCCCGCCCCCAGAGCGGCTAAGGCAGGAACAGCAAACACGCCAGTGCCCAATAATGACGTTGATAACAGACCAATGCCCTGGGCCAGTCCCAGTTCTTGTTTGAGTTCACTCATGGGGTGATGTCCGGTTTCGCCCGCTTTTTGGGCAACTGCGTAGGTTTTCGATGGTAGCACAATCAGATTCGCTTATGATGGCGATGGGGAAATTGCGAGGAAACGTGAGGTGAATCAGGGTTTTTACCTGATTTTGTGCTGATCAGAATTTTTTTTCTTTTACCCCCTTGAAGGGGAGATTCCTCATCCCCATTTCTCAGGTCACCAGCCGGGAAACCACGTAAGGTCCGGCGCCACCCATAACAGATACGGACTTTCTCAAAGGAGAGTTATCAATGAATATTCGTCCATTGCATGATCGCGTGATCGTCAAGCGCAAAGAAGTTGAAACTAAATCTGCTGGCGGCATCGTTCTGACCGGCTCTGCAGCGGCTAAATCTACCCGCGGCGAAGTGCTGGCTGTCGGCAATGGCCGTATCCTCGAAAATGGCGAAGTGAAGCCGCTGGACGTGAAAGTTGGCGACATCGTTATTTTCAACGATGGCTACGGTGTGAAATCTGAGAAGATCGACAATGAAGAAGTGTTGATCATGTCCGAAAGCGATATCCTGGCAATTGTTGAAGCGTAATCCGCGCACGACACTGAACATACGAATTTAAGGAATAAAGATAATGGCAGCTAAAGACGTAAAATTCGGTAACGACGCTCGTGTGAAAATGCTGCGCGGCGTAAACGTACTGGCAGATGCAGTGAAAGTTACCCTCGGTCCGAAAGGCCGTAACGTAGTTCTGGATAAATCTTTCGGTGCACCGACCATCACCAAAGATGGTGTTTCTGTTGCTCGTGAAATCGAACTGGAAGACAAGTTCGAAAACATGGGTGCGCAGATGGTGAAAGAGGTTGCCTCTAAAGCGAACGACGCTGCGGGCGACGGTACTACCACTGCAACCGTACTGGCTCAGGCTATCATCACTGAAGGTCTGAAAGCTGTTGCTGCGGGCATGAACCCGATGGACCTGAAACGTGGTATCGATAAAGCTGTTTCCGCTGCAGTTGAAGAACTGAAAGCGCTGTCTGTACCGTGCTCTGACTCTAAAGCGATTGCTCAGGTTGGTACTATCTCCGCTAACTCCGACGAAACCGTAGGTAAACTGATCGCCGAAGCGATGGACAAAGTCGGTAAAGAAGGTGTTATCACCGTTGAAGACGGTACCGGTCTGCAAGACGAACTGGACGTGGTTGAAGGTATGCAGTTTGACCGCGGCTACCTGTCTCCTTACTTCATCAACAAGCCGGAAACTGGCGCTGTTGAACTGGAAAGCCCGTTCATCCTGCTGGCTGACAAGAAAATCTCCAACATCCGCGAAATGCTGCCGGTTCTGGAAGCTGTTGCAAAAGCAGGCAAACCGCTGCTGATCATCGCTGAAGATGTTGAAGGCGAAGCGCTGGCAACTCTGGTTGTTAACACCATGCGCGGCATCGTGAAAGTGGCTGCGGTTAAAGCACCGGGCTTCGGCGATCGTCGTAAAGCTATGCTGCAGGATATCGCAACTCTGACTGGTGGTACCGTAATCTCTGAAGAGATCGGTATGGAGCTGGAAAAAGCAACCCTGGAAGACCTGGGTCAGGCTAAACGCGTTGTGATCAACAAAGACACCACCACTATCATCGATGGTGTGGGTGAAGAAGCTGCAATCCAGGGCCGTGTTGCTCAGATCCGTCAGCAGATTGAAGAAGCAACTTCTGACTACGACCGTGAAAAACTGCAGGAGCGCGTAGCGAAACTGGCAGGCGGTGTTGCAGTTATCAAAGTAGGTGCTGCTACCGAAGTTGAAATGAAAGAGAAAAAAGCGCGCGTTGAAGATGCCCTGCACGCGACCCGTGCTGCGGTAGAAGAAGGCGTGGTTGCTGGTGGTGGTGTTGCGCTGATTCGCGTCGCGTCTAAACTGGCTGACCTGCGTGGTCACAACGAAGACCAGAACGTGGGTATCAAAGTTGCACTGCGTGCGATGGAAGCTCCGCTGCGCCAGATCGTACTGAACTGCGGCGAAGAACCGTCTGTTGTTGCTAACACTGTTAAAGGTGGCGACGGCAACTACGGTTACAACGCAGCAACCGAAGAATATGGCAACATGATCGACATGGGTATCCTGGATCCAACCAAAGTAACTCGTTCTGCTCTGCAGTACGCAGCTTCTGTGGCTGGCCTGATGATCACCACCGAGTGCATGGTTACCGACCTGCCGAAAAACGATGCAGCTGACTTAGGCGCTGCTGGCGGTATGGGCGGCATGGGTGGTATGGGCGGCATGATGTAATTGCCCTGCACCTCGCAGAAATAGTGAAACCCTCAGGCAGAAATGTCTGGGGGTTTTTCTTTTGGTCATCTTTCTAGTATAAGATTCAGACACGGACGACGCGAGTGACGTCCAGCTCATTGATTATGGGGAATAACATGCACGTAAAATACTTAGCAGGGATTGTTGGTGCCGCGCTACTGATGGCGGGTTGTAGCTCCAGCAACGAATTGAGTGCAGCTGGTCAGAGTGTACGCATTGTGGACGAGCAGCCTGGCGCAGAGTGCCAGCTGATTGGTACCGCGACAGGCAAGCAAAATAACTGGCTTTCCGGGCAACACGGTGAAGAGGGCGGTTCTATGCGCGGTGCGGCAAACGATCTGCGTAATCAGGCGGCAGCAATGGGCGGTAACGTGATTTATGGTATCAGCAGCCCGACACAAGGTATGTTGTCCAGCTTTGTTCCGACTGACAGTCAGATTATCGGCCAGGTATATAAGTGCCCGAACTGATGTGATTCAGAAGCTGGATGGTAAACGTGTCATTGCCTGATGCGCTTCGCTTATCAAGCCTACATCGTGTACTGCAACTAATTGAATGTTCGAGAGTTTGTAGGCCGGATAAGGCGTTTACGGCTTAACGATCACGTTATCTGCAATCTGAGGCTGGATGGCTCTCCAGCCTCGCATTAGCAAAGATAAGATTATTTCGTCTGTGGTGCGGCTTTGCTGATGGATTGAACACGTAAGTGATGCAGTGCGCGCAGGCATTGATCCTGACTCAGTGGTTGGGCGTTATTTGCAGCCACGGTACGGACATAAACCTGACATGGCACGCCAGCAAGTTTTTTCAGTCTTGGGCTGAAATCAAGCATTCGACGAGTGATTGCTTCAACTTCTTTACCCGGCGTCGCTTCACGCGTTTTTACCACAGCTCCGCTAAATTGCTCTTTACCACTCTCATCTTTAAAACGATAAAGTACCGCCAGATAGTGGGTAAACAGGTTATGTTTCCATTCCGGCTGGGAATAGGTGTCATATTCCAGATTCCCATTATCCTGGCAGTCGACATAATACAGTGGCAGAAAATCTAACAGCGATGTAATACGTAACGCCAGTTCACGCATTTCTGCATTATTAATTGCGTGAATGATTGCTCGCGCCAGCATCTCCATCTGCAACTCATTCACTGCTAATTCACATTTGCTGCCATCATGCAGAGTTAATGCAAACGTGAGGTTTTCTCCCTGATTATCTGCAAGCGCCAGCGTGTTAACGCGGCGATTAATATCGGCATTTCTAAGCTCATCAACCTTAATTTCCGGGATGTTTTCCGCCATCTTTTTCATAGCTTTATCGCGCGCTTGCTCATACTGAAGTCGGGCATCAGCGTCGAGCTTATGTTTCTGATACAGACGACTTTCCAGCGCAATCAGCAAGTCCCGTAATTCCATAACAGACATGAAGAATAATGATTCTTTATTGCGAGGTTCTTTAATTTTCAGCGCCAGTGCAATGAAATTATTACTCTTACGAATAACACCAGTATTAACGCCCTTGATGCTTATGGTCATGTAGGTTCTCCCTAACCATTTCTCAATTAAATAATTAATTTTAATTTATAATTCAGATGAATTATTTTCATAGTAATGGTTGTTAAAATAGCACAACTCAGGGGGCTCGCTCTATATAAACAAAAAAGAATGATTAATTATTTGTATCAATTATAAAAACCATGAAAAATATCATTTCAAGTGAATAATCACAGCGAATTTTATCCGATATCCGTAAGTTTGCTGTAACGGCGTAGATTAAACGTCCCTGTCTAATCAGTTACTGCTGGCGTAGCTGGAGATCCAGCGGCGTTTTACTGGGTTCGCCGCCAATCTCGCGCGCCAGTTTCGGTACCAGATATCCGGATACCAGCGTCAGCAACTCACGCATAATCTGCCGTGCTTCGTCATCACTCACCATAAAATGCGCAGCGCCCTGCACTTTATCGAGTACATGCAGGTAATACGGCATCACGCCCGCATCAAACAATGCATTACTCAGGTTGGCCAGTGTTTGCGCGTTATCGTTCACGCCACGCAGTAAAACACTCTGATTAAGCAGGGTGACGCCGACCCGGCGCAATTTAGCCATCGCCTGACGGAACGTTTCATCTACCTCATTGGCATGGTTGATATGATTCACTAGCAAGATTTGCAGCGTAGAACGAGCAAAGCGTTCAACCAGCGCTTCTGTGATGCGTGCCGGAATCACAATCGGCAGACGACTGTGAATGCGCAGACGCTTGATATGCGGGATGGTTTCCAGTTGCGTGAGCAACCAGTCCAGCTCGTGATCTTTCGCCATCAACGGATCGCCGCCGGAGAAAATGATTTCGTCCAGCTCTGGATGCGCAGCAACATACTCAAGCGCCACCTTCCAGTTACGCTTGTTGCCTTGATTCTCGGCATACGGGAAATGGCGGCGGAAACAATAGCGGCAATTTACCGCGCAGCCGCCTTTGACCAGCAGTAGCGCCCGGTTATGGTATTTGTGCAACAATCCTGGTACCACACTGTGCTGCTCTTCCAGTGGATCGGTGGAGAATCCGGGGGCGGCGATGTACTCATCTTGTGAAGTAAGTACCTGACGCAAAAGTGGATCATCAGGATTGCCTTTCTCCATGCGTTCAATAAATGAGCGAGGTACACGCAGGGCAAACAGCTTTTTGGCACTACGACCGGCTAACAGTTTTTCGTTCGCGTCTATCTTCAAAAGACGCAGAAGTTCATCGGGATCGGTCACAACATCGGCAAGTTGCGTTAACCAATCTTCTCTGGATGGGGTATTTAGGGTTACAATGTGCGCCATTTTGTGGCTTAGCTACCAATTAACAAATTTCAGAGGGCCTTATGGCAACATACTATAGCAACGATTTTCGTGCTGGTCTTAAAATCATGTTAGATGGCGAACCTTATGCGGTTGAAGCCAGTGAGTTCGTGAAACCGGGTAAAGGTCAGGCATTCGCTCGCGTTAAACTGCGTCGTTTGCTGACGGGGACTCGCGTAGAAAAAACGTTCAAATCTACTGATTCCGCTGAAGGCGCTGATGTTGTCGATATGAACCTGACTTACCTGTACAACGATGGTGAGTTCTGGCACTTCATGAACAACGAAACCTTCGAACAGCTTTCTGCTGATGCTAAAGCCATTGGCGACAACGCTAAATGGCTGCTGGATCAGGCAGAGTGCATCGTAACCCTGTGGAATGGTCAGCCGATTTCCGTAACTCCGCCGAACTTTGTTGAACTGGAAGTCGTTGATACTGATCCGGGTCTGAAAGGCGATACCGCAGGTACTGGCGGCAAACCAGCGACCCTGTCTACTGGCGCTGTGGTTAAAGTTCCGCTGTTCGTACAGATCGGCGAAGTCATCAAAGTGGATACCCGCTCTGGTGAGTATGTTTCTCGCGTGAAGTAATGCGGTTGTGGTGCGGCCTTTTGGTCGCACCATCACTTTTCAGGTTAGATATGATGAAACGTCTTATCCTTCTTGCTTTACTTGCCAGCACGCTGCTTACAGGCTGTAACACCGCTCGCGGTTTCGGTGAAGATATCAAACATCTCGGCAATTCTATTTCCCGCGCAGCCAGCTAATTTTTTCTTCTTTTCTGAAAAAACATCGTATTTCCGTCATTTTTCGTGATGTTGTCTATTATTAATTTGCTATAGGCAAACACAAATAACATTACTTAAAAGGAAGACGTTATGGTTAAGAAGACAATTGCAGCGATCTTTTCTGTTCTGGTGCTTTCCTCCGTATTAACCGCCTGTAACACCACGCGCGGCGTCGGTGAAGATATTTCCGAAGGTGGCAGCGCAATTTCTGGTGCAGCGACAAAAGCACAGCAATAAGCAATAACAGTGCGGCAGCTGTGCCGTGCCGTTTGAGGCTTATGGTAAACGCAAAACTGCCTGATGCGCTTCGCTTATCAGGCCTACATTTCCCATACATTATATTGAACTTGCACGATTTTGTAGGCCGGATAAGGCGTTTACGCCGCATCCGGCATAAACCACGCGTGTTTTGTCAACAATGTGTAACGGTGCGACAGCTGTGTCGTGCCGTTTGTTTTTTCTGCGATAGTCACTAAGGTAATAGTTGAAATTCCCCTGCCACCAGGCAAAATATCCGTTCAACTACCAGCTTTGCGGGACGACCTGCAAACGCGTCTTTTCATCGGGGACGGCCCCAATTCTTCGGAGCCTGATATGTCCTGGATTATCTTAGTTATTGCTGGTCTGCTGGAAGTGGTATGGGCCGTTGGGG
>NZ_BBMY01000125.1 GCF_000759775.1 Escherichia albertii NBRC 107761 = DSM 17582 | reverse complement strand
CCCCCGTTCCTTACCAGTTCGGGGGTTTTACTTTTTAAAGAGAACGGTATTATTTTAACTTTCAATAATTACCGTGGCACAAGCATAGTGGCGTTCATCTGCCAGCGTTACATGCATATTTACAACACCCAGTTTTTCCGCCAGTTTTAGTGCCTCGCCCCACAGCCGCAATTGTGGCTTGCCGAGTTCATCATTGAACACCTCAAACTGATTAAATGCCAGACCATTACGAATGCCTGTGCCAAACGCTTTTGCCGCTGCTTCTTTCACAGCAAAACGCTTTGCCAGAAAACGCACCGGCTGGTGGTGTGCTTTCCAGATGTCCCATTCGTTATCGCTTAATACGCGACGTGCCAGACGTTCACCGGAGCGGGCGATCACCGCTTCTATGCGGGCGATCTCCACAATATCCATGCCTAAACCTAATATTGCCATCAGCCTCTGGCTTCCAGCATCAGGCGCTTCATTTCAGCCACGGCATCTTTCAGTCCGGTCATCACTGCACGACCAATAATGGCATGACCGATATTCAGTTCGTGCATCTCAGGAATGGCGGCAATGGCTTTCACGTTGTGATAGGTCAGACCGTGACCAGCGTTAACTTTCAGACCGAGACTTGCGGCAAAGCTTGCTGCTTTGGCTATACGCGCCAGCTCTTGCGCCTGTTCGGCGTCAGTTTTGGCATCGGCATAGCAACCGGTATGGATCTCGATAAACGGTGCGCCGACGTCCGCTGCCGCTTTAATCTGCTCTTCATCAGCGTCGATAAACAGAGAAACCTGAATCCCGGCATCCGCCAGACGTTTGCAGGCATCGCGCATTTTGCCACGCTGCCCTGCGACGTCCAGGCCGCCTTCGGTTGTCACTTCCTGGCGCTTTTCCGGTACCAGACAGCAAAAATGCGGCTTCGTCTCAACTGCGATCGCCAGCATCTCTTCAGTGACAGCCATCTCCAGATTCATGCGGGTATCCAGCGTCTGACGCAGGATGCGCACGTCGCGGTCAGTAATGTGGCGGCGATCTTCACGCAAATGCACGGTAATGCCATCTGCGCCAGCCTGCTCGGCAATAAACGCCGCCTGCACCGGATCCGGGTAAGCAGTACCGCGTGCGTTACGCAGCGTTGCAATATGGTCAATATTGACGCCCAACAGTAATTCAGCCATGACAATCCTCATTAGTCATTATGTGTTTTCACCGTTCGCTTAGGCATAAACTGCCGGAACAGTTCCCTGCTCTTTAAAGGTTTACCGCCAAGATAAGGCTTTAGCGCCATTCGGGTAAAGCGTTTCGCAGCCCGCAGTGTGTCTGCGTCAGGAAATTCCCGCGCGTGTAACGCTTTCAACTGCCTTCCGGTGAAGGTTTTGTTGTCAATAACGACGCTTGCGATAAACCCTTTTTCTTCTCGATAACGATATGTCATGGTGTCATCCACCGGTTCGCCGCTACCAGCACAGTGCATAAAATTAACGCCATATCCCAGATGCCCCAGCAGCGCCAGCTCAAAGCGACGTAATGCCGGTTCTGGCGTACCAGTGGCGCCAGCCAGAGACTGAATACAGTGCAGATAATCGAAAAAGAGTTCCGAGAAGCGTGTTTCGTATTCCAGCACGCGGGAGAGAAGTTCGTTAATGTAAAGACCGCTGTAAAGCGTAATACCGCTTAATGGCAGCGCCAGCGACACTGCCTCAGCACTGCGCAGCGTTTTGATTTCACCACGTCCGCCGAAACGTAGCAAGAGAGGCGTGAAAGGCTGTAATGCGCCTTTCAGAGTAGAACGTTTAGAGCGTGCGCCTTTGGCAACCAGACGCACACGACCCGATTCCTCCGTGAAGACGTCCAGCATCAGGCTGGTTTCGCTCCACGGGCGGCTATGCAGGACAAATGCGCGCTGCCAGCCTTCCATCATACTCGTCGCCTTTCAAGTTGCAGGTGCCTTGGCTGCCCCCGTTCACCCTGGTCACTTACTTTAGTAAGCTCCCTGGGATTCATGGTCTTGCCGCCTTCCTGCACCTCGAAAGCCATAGAGTATGCGAATTAAAGATCGTCAACGTAACCGAGACTACGCAATGCGCGTTCGTCATCGGCCCAGCCAGATTTCACTTTCACCCACAGCTCCAGGTGGACAGGCGCTTCAAACATTTCCTGCATGTCTTTACGCGCTTCAATACCGATGGTTTTAATCTTGGCCCCTTTGTTGCCGATGACCATCTTCTTCTGCCCTTCACGCTCAACGAGGATCAAACCGTTGATGTCATAACCACCGCGTTCGTTAGAGACGAAACGTTCAATCTCCACGGTCACGGAGTACGGCAGTTCAGCGCCGAGGAAACGCATCAGTTTTTCACGGATAATCTCGGAGGCCATGAAACGCTGCGAGCGATCGGTGATGTAATCTTCCGGGAAGTGATGCGTCGCTTCAGGCAGGTGTTTGCGCACGATTGCCGCGATAGTGTCAACGTTAAGTCCGGTTTCGGCGGAGATTGGCACAATATCGAGGAAATTCATCTGGCTGGCAAGAAACTGTAAGTGCGGCAGCAGATCGGCTTTTTCCTGCACGTTGTCCACTTTATTCACCGCGAGGATCACCGGCGCTTTGCCATCACGCAGTTTGTTGAGCACCATTTCGTCATCTGGCGTCCAGCGGGTGCCTTCGACCACAAAAATCACCAGCTCAACGTCGCCAATGGAACTGCTTGCCGCTCTGTTCATCAGGCGGTTAATGGCGCGTTTTTCTTCCATATGCAGACCAGGGGTATCGACGTAGATAGCCTGATACGCGCCTTCAGTATGAATCCCCACAATGCGGTGACGGGTTGTCTGCGCTTTACGGGAAGTGATGGAGATCTTCTGCCCCAACAGTTTGTTTAGCAGAGTGGATTTGCCAACGTTCGGACGTCCGACGATGGCAATAAATCCGCAGTAACTTTTATCGATGCTCATTCCAGCTCCAGTTTTTTCAACGCCTGTTCGGCGGCAGCCTGCTCAGCCTTACGACGGCTTGAACCTGTGCCTACCACCGGTTCACTCAGGCCGCTGACCTGGCAGTGGATAGTAAATTCCTGATCATGCGCTTCGCCACGGACCTGGACCACCAGATAAGTCGGCAGCGGCAGATGGCGGCCCTGCAAATATTCCTGCAGACGCGTTTTCGGATCTTTTTGTTTATCGCCTGGACTAATTTCATCCAGACGCGTTTGATACCAGTTAAGGATTAATTTCTCGACGGTCTGAATATCGCTGTCGAGGAATACGCCGCCAATCAATGCTTCAACGGTGTCGGCGAGAATTGACTCACGACGAAATCCACCGCTTTTAAGTTCACCTGGTCCCAAACGTAAGCACTCGCCTAGCTCAAATTCGCGCGCCAGTTCAGCCAGCGTATTACCACGGACTAAAGTAGCGCGCATACGGCTCATATCACCCTCATCCACACGCGGGAAGCGGTGATACAGCGCATTGGCGATAACGTAGCTCAAAATAGAGTCGCCTAAAAATTCTAAACGCTCGTTGTGTTTGCTGCTGGCACTACGATGCGTTAATGCCTGCTGCAACAATTCCTGATGATTAAAAGTGTAGCCCAGCTTCCGTTGAAGCCGATTAATTACGATGGGGTTCATGCGATACCAATAAATAAATGCGTCAACAATTCAGCACACGAAACAGACCTGATATACATGGGCTCTGCTCCCCCGCTTTGCTGCGGATTCATTATGCCAGTATATGGAAACCAACGCTGTTTCGTGTGCCGTGGCAACCAGGAGGCGCCAACCTTAAACTTCGGGGGAATATTCTATACACAACGACAAGGGATGTCGTTAGCCAGGGGAGATTTATCGCATAAATAATTTACGTTGCCGCCAAAATGACGGCAACGTAAACTGTGAGCGGCAATTAGTGGATACCACCAATGCGATTTAAGCGTACGCCTGTCGGCCATTCGCCTTCTTGCTTATCGAAACTCATCCAGATAGCCGTTGCCCGACCAACCAGGTTAGCTTCCGGCACAAAGCCCCAATAACGGCTGTCCGCGCTGTTATCGCGGTTATCACCCATCATGAAATATTGACCCGGCGGCACAATCCAGGTTGCCACTTGTTGTCCTGGCTGCCGGTAATACATCCCAACCTGATCCTGCGCGATTGGCACAGTCAGAATGCGATGTGTCACATCACCCAGCGTCTCTTTACGTTCGGAAAGACGAATACCATTTTCTTTGGTTTCGCCTTTCGGCACTTCAAAGAATCCGCTGGTTGCTTCTCCGCCGT
Source organism: Escherichia albertii NBRC 107761 = DSM 17582 (assembly GCF_000759775.1). Taxonomy (GTDB): domain Bacteria; phylum Pseudomonadota; class Gammaproteobacteria; order Enterobacterales; family Enterobacteriaceae; genus Escherichia; species Escherichia albertii. Next base: position 10,688 of record NZ_BBMY01000125.1, on the reverse strand, counting down.
TGCGACGTGAGAAAGTCTGTACGAAATCACTCGGTTCAACGTTGGAGTAAGTAATCGGCAGCGCCTTTTCACACGCCTGACCGGAACTGCATCCCGGTTGAATCGTTAGTTCCTTCGTGACCGGATCGTAAGTGACTTTATCGCCAGGCAAGCCCACCGCACGCTTGATGTAATCAAGCTTCGGATCTTCCGGGTATTTAAAGACCACGATATCACCACGTTTCGGATGACCGGTTTCGATCAGCGTTTTTTGATAGATCGGATCTTTAATGCCATAAGCAAATTTCTCCACCAGAATGAAGTCACCGATTAACAAAGTCGGCATCATCGAACCTGACGGGATCTGGAATGGTTCATAAATAAATGAACGCACAATTAACACAACAGCCAGCACCGGAAATACAGAAGCGCCAGTTTCCAACCAGCCTGGCTTCGGCGCAACTTTTTTCAGCGTTGCTTTATCCAGTGAGTCCCCGGCAGCCGCCTGCGCCGCTGCCTGACGTTCCCGTCGCTTAGGTGCGAAAAAGAATTTATCCACGCACCATAAAATGCCCGTCACCAATGTGGCAATCACCAGAATCAGGGCAAACATATTCGCCATGCCAACTCCTAAGGGTTATTTGTTGTCTTTGCCGACGTGCAGAATGGCGAGGAACGCTTCCTGCGGCAGTTCGACGTTACCGATCTGCTTCATACGTTTCTTACCTTCTTTCTGCTTCTGTAACAGCTTTTTCTTACGGCTGATATCACCGCCATAACATTTAGCCAGTACGTTTTTACGCAACTGTTTAACGGTAGAACGCGCAATAATGTGCGTACCAATCGCGGCCTGAATAGCGATATCAAACTGCTGACGCGGAATCAGATCTTTCATCTTCTCCACCAGCTCGCGACCACGGTTTTGTGAATTATCACGGTGGGTGATCAACGCCAGCGCATCAACACGTTCACCGTTGATTAATACGTCAACACGCACCATGTCAGACGCCTGGAAGCGTTTGAAGTTATAATCCAGAGACGCATAGCCACGCGAAGTGGACTTCAGGCGATCGAAGAAGTCGAGCACCACTTCCGCCATCGGGATCTCGTACGTCAGCGCCACCTGATTACCGTGGTAAACCATGTTGGTCTGTACGCCACGTTTTTCTACGCACAGCGTAATAACGTTACCGAGATATGCCTGCGGCAGCAGCATGTGGCATTCCGCGATCGGTTCGCGCAGTTCATAGATGTTATTTACCGCTGGCAGCTTAGATGGGCTGTCGACGTAGATAACTTCTTTCGCCGTAGTTTCAACTTCATACACTACGGTCGGCGCCGTGGTAATCAGGTCCAGATCGTACTCACGCTCCAGACGCTCCTGGATGATCTCCATGTGCAGCAGACCGAGGAAGCCACAGCGGAAGCCAAAGCCCAGCGCACTCGAGCTTTCCGGTTCATAGAACAGCGAGGCATCGTTCAGACTCAGTTTGCCCAGTGCGTCGCGGAAGGCTTCATAGTCGTCGGAGCTTACCGGGAACAGACCGGCATATACCTGCGGTTTGACTTTCTTAAAGCCAGGCAGCGCCTTTTCTGCCGGATTACGCGCCAGCGTTAAGGTATCGCCTACTGGAGCGCCGTGGATGTCTTTGATTGCACACACCAGCCAACCGACTTCACCGCATTTCAGTTCAGTACGATCAACCTGTTTTGGCGTGAAGATCCCCAGGCGGTCGGCGTTATAGGTCTGCCCGGTGCTCATAACTTTCACTTTGTCACCCTTACGCAGGGTGCCGTTTTTAATACGGATAAGTGAAACAACCCCCAAGTAGTTGTCGAACCAAGAGTCGATAATCAGCGCCTGCAACGGACCTTCTGGATCACCTTCCGGCGGCGGAATATCGCGTACCAGACGTTCGAGAACGTCCTGCACGCCAACGCCGGTTTTCGCGGAACAACGTACAGCATCGGTGGCGTCGATACCGACAATATCTTCAATCTCTTCCGCCACGCGCTCAGGATCTGCTGCCGGTAAGTCAATCTTGTTAAGTACCGGCACCACTTCGAGATCCATTTCCATCGCGGTATAACAGTTCGCCAGGGTTTGCGCTTCAACCCCCTGCCCGGCATCAACCACCAGCAATGCCCCTTCACAGGCAGCCAACGAGCGAGAAACTTCATAAGAGAAGTCGACATGACCCGGAGTGTCGATAAAGTTAAGTTGATAGGTTTCGCCATCGGACGCTTTATAATCCAGCGTCACGCTCTGCGCTTTGATAGTAATGCCACGCTCACGCTCAAGATCCATGGAATCGAGAACTTGCGCCTCCATTTCACGGTCAGACAGGCCACCGCAGATCTGGATAATACGGTCAGACAGCGTCGATTTACCGTGGTCAATGTGAGCAATGATCGAAAAGTTACGTATATTCTTCATAAAGTATGATTATTGTGCCTTAACGCCCGGCTAACCAGGCTTTTAAAAGTCGCTGTTCTGAGCTTAACGTCTGTATTAATAGAAACGCCGCATTCTACACTACAACATTGAGGCGAGGAAATGTTCATGCCGTATGGATTGTGGTATCTGGAAACGTCCTCGCATTTGTTATGCAAAATAAAACAAAGCCAGTGAAATCACTGGCTCGCGTCTTCCGAAGATGTTTCAAATCGCACAAGGCCGGGCGGCAATGCCACGCTTAAAATGATCGGTTGCCATTCTGTTCGCGCAGCAAACTTACGTGAGTAGCCGCGCGCAATCAGGAACCCGCCAACGCTGCCGAGGATCGCACCGCATAATGCTGCAATATCTGAAGCAAAGAGTAGCTGAAATAGCGAAGCGACAAGGAATAATCCCACCAGCGGCGACATATAAACCAGCAATGCGGAGCTTAGCAGGCTGCCTTCAGCGATTCCAAGTTCGACTTTTTGCCCCGGCACCAGCGGTTCATCACAGGGCACGACGATAGTGTGAGTCGTTTGCGGCCCAAGTTTATTCAACACTCGGCTACCGCAACCTGTGCGGGAAGCGCAACTGCAGCATGAGGATTTAACATCACAACTGACCAACGCCTGTCCATTTTGCCAGGAGACGACAGTTGCCCACTCTTTGATCATTGTGCCGCCCCGAACTTAATATTCTCGGCAATGCGTTTCGCGGTTTGCGGCGGCAGTTCACCGACAATGGTGATTTCCGCGTTATCGCGCACACTGGTGCTGACGGTTCTGCGTCCGGTGCGCAACATCTGATCGGTGCTCGATGGTGTAGCACGGTTAACGTTTACCGAGAAGCTGAATAATCCATCGGAATAGAGACGCGATTCGATGGGCATGTTATCCATCGTCGGTAACGGGCGTCGGCTACTGGAGACTTCGCTAAAGCCCTGCGGCAACCAGGCTGGAGTCCAGTTGAATTTGGCTTTTTCACCTACAGGAACAGAAAGCAGCGGCGGCAAATTAGCCTTCGCCAGCGTCTGCATACTGCTGCTGATATCCTGATTGATGTTAAAAGCAATCACGCGAAATTGCTCCAGCGTTTCACCATCGCGATCAAGGAGATCAACCCGCATCGGTAATTTCGATTCGGTATCCATCCACACGATGTAGCTGTAGCGTGTGCCATCACGAGCGACTACGCGAATTACCTCACATAAGCGGTCAGCAATACGGGTACGCCCTACAGAGATAAAATCATAGTAAGGAGAAAGGCGTTTGAAATCGGTATAGATGAGCGATGGCAGAGAATCAACAATGTAATCGCCATTAAGCGTGAACGGTTCAAGGCCCGGCTCAAAGTAACTGATTTCATTGCCGCGCTGTACCACTTCCCGGCGCGGGCCATCCATTTGCAGCAGTTGTGCAAGAGGACGGTTATCGAGGCGTGCATGTCGATAACGCAGAGACTCAACACCTTGTTTATTGATGCTGATGAATGACAGCTCGTAATTCAGTGACTGGCTGGCCAGATTCATCTGCTGTAATAACGCCCCGGACGCGGGTGTCGCCGAGGCGTTAGCAGAGAATAGCAGGCTACCTGTCACTAATGACATGGCAAACCAAAGTTGCTTCATTACTGCGATTGCGTTCCTAAAGTTTGAATTCCTGGCACCTGGACAGCAGCTTGCTGTGTCTGGGCCTGCTCAAACTGAAGCTGTTCGGAGTGGAGTCGGCGTTGCAGTTCGTAATCCTGCAACATAGCATTAATGCGACGACGCTGCTCCTGTACCTGCTGCTGTTGACCATTGTTTGCAGTCGCTTCAGAAGGTACTCCCAGGCTTACCGGACTGGCTTTACCCATCATCGGCAGAGTATTAAATACCGGTGTTTCAGGCTGCTGGGACGTTTCAGATTGTCCATTATAGTGCTGGACGCCAACGATAACTGCAAGCGATACGCATGCTGCTACGCCCATTTGGGTAAGCTGCGCCGCCCACGGACGAACTTTCTGCCAGAATGGCATTTTCTGCCATTGGTGTGGAGCAGGCTGGGCCTCCGGGATTAATGTCGCTGGTCGGCGAACTGGCTCTTCTTCAATGGCTGCCATCACGCGTGAAGAGATATCGAAATGAAGTACCTCGGGAGTATCACCCCGCATAGAATCACGGATTAAGTGATAGCTTGCCCAAGTTTTCTGCATTTCTGGGTTATGAGCCAGTTCGTTAAGCAGCTCACTATCCAGCGTTTCGCCATCCATTAAAGCGGAAAGTTGTTCTTTCTGCATGCCTAATACCCTTATCCAGTATCCCGCTATCGTCAACGCCTGATAAGCGGTTGAACTTTATTATCAATAGCTTCCCTCGCTCGGAAGATACGTGAACGCACCGTACCTACCGGACAATCCATGATAGCGGCTATCTCTTCATAGCTCAGGCCATCCAGCTCCCGCAAGGTTATTGCCATGCGTAAATCTTCCGGGAGGGACTCAATAGTTCGGAAAACTATCTGTCTCAGTTCTTCTGACAACATTAAGTTCTCAGGGTTCGAAATTTCTTTCAGCGCGCCGCCACTTTCGAAGTTTTCTGCTTCAATGGCATCCACATCACTGGAAGGTGGACGACGCCCCTGAGCAACCAGGTAATTTTTTGCTGTATTAACAGCAATCCGATACAACCATGTATAAAAAGCGCTATCTCCCCGGAATGAATCCAGCGCACGATAGGCTTTAATAAAAGCTTCTTGTACCACATCGGGAACATCACCCGACGGCACATAGCGGGAAACCAGACTCGCCACTTTATGCTGATAGCGTACTACCAGTAAGTTAAAGGCTTTCTGATCTCCCTTCTGGACCCGTTCAACCAGGACCTGGTCCGTTAACTGCTCGCTCATCCGAGGTAAAGTCTCCCCAAACCAAATATCCACGCGCTATCGAAACGCCACTCCATTAGCTGCAATTCGAGCAAGCAAAGGGTTAGAGTGTCTCGTTTTTGTAAAGTTCCGTAACGCATCTGTTTTTGTTTGTCATGCTGTAGACGGATCATTATCTATCATTATAAGTCTACAGAATCTGAACAACGCATTATCTGTGTAGAAATGCTCATTTAACTGCCTGAAGAGTAACCCAACGGCCTTTTTATTTCATCACCTAATCCTTCGCCAGCGAGCAACTTCTCTTTTTTCCTCCGCACTGGCCCGCTCTGTTTAGCCATTGTAACAAGCATTAAAATAGCAGGTGTTTATTTGCACAACATGATGCTATGCTGACCGAACTGTGTTTAGTAAATTAAACAAACAAAATGAATACTCTCCCTGAACATTCTTGTGATGTGCTGATTATTGGTAGTGGCGCGGCCGGGCTTTCACTGGCGTTGCGTCTGGCGGATAAACATCAGGTTATCGTTCTTAGCAAAGGTTTGGTTACAGAAGGCTCGACGTTTTATGCTCAGGGCGGAATTGCCGCCGTGTTTGATGAAACTGACAGTATCGACTCGCATGTGGAAGATACATTAATTGCCGGTAGCGGAATCTGCGATCGCCATGCAGTCGAGTTTGTCGCCAGCAATGCACGCTCCTGCGTACAATGGTTAATCGATCAGGGGGTGTTGTTTGATACTCACATTCAGCCAAATGGCAAAGAAAGCTACCATCTGACACGCGAAGGTGGTCACAGCCATCGCCGTATTCTCCATGCTGCCGACGCCACAGGTAAAGAAGTAGAAACCACGCTGGTAAGCAAGGCGCAGAACCATCCGAACATTCGTGTGCTGGAGCGTAGTAATGCCGTCGATCTGATTATTTCCGATAAAATTGGGTTGCCGGGAGCACGACGGGTTGTCGGTGCATGGGTATGGAATCGTAATAAAGAAGCTGTAGAAACCTGTCATGCAAAAGCGGTGGTGTTGGCAACTGGCGGCGCATCGAAAGTTTATCAATATACTACCAATCCAGATATTTCCTCTGGCGACGGCATTGCCATGGCCTGGCGTGCTGGTTGCCGGGTCGCCAATCTCGAATTTAATCAGTTTCACCCTACCGCGCTGTATCATCCGCAGGCACGCAATTTCCTGTTAACGGAAGCTTTACGCGGCGAAGGCGCTTATTTGAAACGCCCGGACGGCACGCGGTTTATGGCCGATTTTGATGAGCGTGGCGAACTAGCCCCACGCGATATTGTCGCCCGCGCCATTGACCATGAAATGAAACGCCTCGGCGCAGATTGTATGTTCCTTGATATCAGTCATAAGCCCGCCGAATTTATTCGCCACCATTTCCCGATGATTTATGAAAAGTTGCTGGGGCTGGGTATTAATCTCACTAAAGACCCCGTACCGATAGTGCCTGCTGCACACTACACCTGTGGCGGCGTGATGGTGGATGATTATGGGCGTACCGATGTTGATGGCCTGTATGCCATTGGAGAAGTGAGTTATACGGGCTTACATGGTGCTAACCGCATGGCCTCTAACTCCTTGCTGGAGTGTCTGGTCTATGGCTGGTCGGCGGCGGAAGATATTACCAGGCGCATGCCTTATGCTCACGGCGCCAGTATGCTACCGCCGTGGGACGAAAGCCGGGTTGAGAACCCTGACGAACGGGTAGTGATTCAACATAACTGGCACGAGTTACGCCTGTTTATGTGGGATTACGTTGGGATTGTGCGCACAACCAAGCGCCTGGAACGCGCTCTGCGGCGGATCAATATGCTGCAACAAGAAATAGACGAATATTACGCCCATTTCCGCGTATCAAATAATTTGCTGGAGTTGCGTAATCTGGTACAGGTTGCCGAGTTGATTGTTCGCTGTGCGATGATGCGCAAGGAGAGCCGTGGCCTGCATTTTACGCTGGATTACCCGGAGCTACTCACGCATTCCGGTCCGTCGATCCTTTCCCCTAGCAACTTTTACATAAACAGATAAAAAGCCTGGGTCAGTGCAGTGTACGCTTCGGAATAGTTCTGGTCTGGCCCACGTATCACTAAGCGATCGCTAAAAAACTCCTCTGCTTGTGGGGAGAATGCCAACAGCACCCGATGCGGCAATCGCGCTTCGTTTTCCGCCACATCCGTCCGCAAACGTAAATGCCAGCCCATACTTAATGCCAGTTCAGTAAAACCATTACCAATTTGCTCTGGCAACACCACACAGAAAAATCCCTCTTCGGTCATGCACTCCGCCGCGCAGTTCAGTAACGACTGGTGATCCAGCGTAGTGGTATAGCGTGCCTGCTCCCGCTGCGGCGTCGCACACTCGACGCCCTGCTGATAATACGGCGGATTACTGATAATTAAGTCAAAACGCGTGGTCTGTCGGGATATCCACTGCTGAATATCTGCCGTATGGACATTAACACGATGTGCCCACGGGGACTGGGCGACATTTTCCTGCGCCTGAGTTGCTGCTTCACTGTCCAGCTCAACGGCATCAATCATCACGCTATCGTCGGTACGCTGCGCCAGCATCAACGCCAGCAACCCGCTACCGGTGCCGATATCAAGACAGCGCTTTACGCCAGCAACCGGAGCCCATGCGCCCAGCAAAATACCATCCGTTCCCACTTTCATCGCACAGCGATCGTGGGCGACAAAAAACTGTTTAAAAGTAAATCCATTACGACGAAGCACGGATGTAGACTGTGACATGTAAATAAAACCTTGCTGGAAAAATGGCGATAGCACCGGGTGAGAACAATACCTGAGAAGCGATATCCATACAAACAGATGAAGATTGCAGCCGTAACGTCTATAATCAGCGCCCCACACAGAGGTAGAACATGACTGTAACGACTTTTTCCGAACTTGAACTCGACGAAAGCCTGCTGGAAGCCCTCCAGGATAAAGGTTTCACTCGCCCGACCGCCATTCAGGCTGCCGCCATTCCGCCTGCGCTCGATGGCCGTGATGTACTCGGTTCTGCGCCGACAGGCACCGGTAAAACGGCGGCGTATCTGCTGCCAGCGTTGCAGCACCTGCTCGATTTCCCACGTAAGAAATCCGGTCCGCCGCGTATTTTAATCCTTACCCCGACTCGCGAACTGGCGATGCAGGTGGCCGATCATGCCCGCGAACTGGCGAAACATACGCATCTTGATATCGCCACTATCACCGGCGGCGTGGCCTATATGAACCATGCGGAAGTGTTCAGCGAAAATCAGGATATCGTGGTCGCTACGACAGGCCGCCTTCTGCAATATATAAAAGAAGAAAACTTCGATTGCCGCGCAGTTGAAACGCTGATCCTCGACGAAGCGGACCGTATGCTGGATATGGGCTTCGCCCAGGACATCGAGCACATTGCTGGCGAAACCCGCTGGCGTAAACAGACCCTGCTCTTCTCAGCAACACTGGAAGGCGACGCTATTCAGGATTTTGCTGAACGTCTACTGGAAGATCCAGTGGAAGTTTCTGCCAATCCATCCACCCGTGAGCGCAAAAAAATTCATCAGTGGTATTACCGCGCTGATGATCTTGAACATAAAACCGCGCTGCTGGTGCATCTGTTAAAACAGCCAGAAGCAACTCGCTCAATCGTATTTGTGCGTAAGCGTGAGCGGGTGCATGAACTGGCAAACTGGCTGCGCGAAGCGGGTATCAACAACTGCTATCTCGAAGGCGAGATGGTACAAGGCAAGCGTAACGAAGCGATCAAGCGTCTGACCGAAGGTCGCGTAAATGTACTTGTTGCGACTGACGTTGCCGCACGTGGTATCGATATTCCTGATGTCAGCCACGTATTTAACTTCGATATGCCGCGCAGTGGCGATACCTATCTACACCGCATCGGACGTACCGCTCGCGCCGGTCGTAAAGGAACGGCGATTTCGCTGGTTGAAGCTCATGACCATCTGCTGCTGGGCAAAGTAGGCCGCTATATTGAAGAGCCGATTAAAGCTCGTGTAATTGATGAGTTACGACCAAAAACTCGCGCGCCAAGCGAGAAGCAGAGCGGCAAGCCATCGAAGAAAGTGTTGGCGAAGCGTGCCGAGAAGAAAAAGGCTAAAGAGAAAGAGAAGCCGCGGGTGAAAAAACGCCATCGCGATACCAAAAATATTGGTAAACGCCGCAAACCAAGCGGAACAGGCGTACCGCCGCAAACGGCAGAAGAGTAATCATAATGCCGGGTTTAAGCCCGGCATTATTTTTACCCAGGCAAAAAACACTCCTCAACACACTGAATAAAAGTTTGCATTGACGGACTAATCGCTTTTCCAGCATGGTGCGCGCACATTGCTGTAATGGTCTGCGACTGTTCGCCAAAAGGTAATTCGATTAATTCGCCGCCCGCCAGTTCTTTTTCCACCGCAAAGCGCGGTAAGTAGCTGACGCCAATGTTCGCGGCGACACAACGCTTGATACTTTCAATACTTAATAATTCAATGGTGCTTTCTACCGTGATCCGCCGTTGGCGCAGCGTGCTCTCAAATATTTGCCGGAAAACACATTGCGGCTCATTGATAATAAAACTACAGGCGTTATGTCTGCCAGGCTCGGTAAAATTGACATCGGCAATTTGTGGTGAAGCCACCAGCACCAGCGATTGTTCGCCCAACTCTCGTCGATTCAGAGCATCATCATTCCCTACACGATAAAAGATGCCAACATCGGCTTCATCATTGAGTAATGCATCACGGATCACGTAACAGTTCAACGACTGCAAAGATAAACGCACTTTTGGCGCCGTTGTCGAAAACGTTGCAGCACCTGCGGCATTCGGTAAGAGAGCAACGTTTCGCCCGAAACAACGCGAAGTTCGCCGTCCGGTTCCGCTTCTTTTTTCGCCGCATCGCGAAGGTTTTCCATCACTCGGGTTAATTCATAGATATGCGGCAATAGCTTTTTTCCCTCACGGGTAAGGCACATCCGGCGACCAATCTTCTCAAATAACTGGACCGAAAATTCCTGTTCAAGCTGCTGAATATGAAAGGTTACCGTCGATTGCGTACAACACAATTTTTGCGATGCGCGCAAGAATGATCCCTCTTCAACCACAGTTTTTAGTGTAATAAAACGGCGCAAATCCATAAGCCCAAACCTATCGAAATTATCGAATCAAGAATGTAAAAACATTCATTTTTTTAAATCTTCCATGTCGGGTACTGTCTATCAAAACAGAGGAGATAACAAGTGACACCGACCCTTTTAAGTGCTTTTTGGACCTACACCCTGATTACCGCTCTGACGCCCGGACCAAATAACATTCTGGCGCTTAGCTCCGCCACATCGCATGGGTTTCGCCAGAGTACTCGCGTGCTGGCGGGGATGAGTCTGGGATTTT
>NZ_BBMY01000126.1 GCF_000759775.1 Escherichia albertii NBRC 107761 = DSM 17582 | reverse complement strand
ACCCATACACTGTGTTGTAATGACACCGTTTCGCGGCTATTCTTGAGTTGTTTGGGTTCAAGATTAGCCCCCGTGATGTTGTCAGGTGAATACCTACAACGTGCGTTGGTTTTCTCTTTCCAGCAACCAACGCCGCCGGGGATCAAGCCCCCGCAACATTGCGCCTCACCGGAAGACTCCGGCTTGGCGCTGATTCTACGGACGCTTTCTTGCCCTGACATCTACCTGTTCCCGACTTTGCGCGATGCATTCCAGCCTATTTACATATTTGCAGTGTTTGCACCGCATTGACGTTATTCAATCAACACTCTGACGTCAGACTGGCAGTGAAATGTGCAATTTTGTAGAATTGCGCCTCCTCGCGATTCTCCCCAGTGAATCTGTTGCCTCATTTTTAGCACGCGGCGTATTCAACTTCTCCACCTGTTGCGCAAGAGAAACTGGGCTAATTTATCACTACGAGGCTGACATCTATCTGGACAGGACTTTATGCAGGACAACACATTACCATTACGCGATCAGAAACCGCAGCCCCGCTCATTAACTCAGAAATTGCCGTTTACCCGTTATGACTTTGGCTGGGTCTTATTATGTATTGGCATGGCTATTGGTGCCGGAACCGTACTGATGCCAGTACAAATTGGCCTGAAGGGGATTTGGGTATTTATTACCGCCGCCATTATTGCTTACCCGGCAACCTGGGTCGTACAGGATATTTATTTAAAGACTCTTTCAGAAAGCGACTCCTGTAATGACTACACCGATATTATCAGTCATTATCTGGGGAAGAATTGGGGAATATTCCTCGGCGTCATCTACTTTTTGATGATTATTCACGGTATTTTTATCTATTCCCTCTCCGTAGTTTTTGACAGTGCCTCGTATCTGAAAACCTTCGGTTTAACCGATACCGATCTTTCACAATCACTACTCTATAAAGTGGCTATTTTCGCCATACTGGTGGCAATTGCGTCTGGTGGTGAACGGTTGCTGTTTAAGATCTCCGGGCCAATGGTGGTGGTCAAAGTAGGGATCATTGTGGTGTTCGGCTTTGCGATGATCCCGCACTGGAACTTCGCCAATATAACCGCTTTCCCACAAGCATCGATCTTTTTCCGTGACGTCTTGCTTACCATTCCATTTTGTTTCTTTTCTGCGGTATTTATTCAGGTGCTAAACCCGATGAATATTGCCTATCGTAAACGAGAAACGGATAAAGTACTGGCAACACGACTCGCGCTGCGTACCCACCGGATTAGTTATATTACGCTTATTGCGGTGATCTTGTTTTTTGCCTTTTCATTTACCTTTTCGATTAGCCATGAAGAGGCAGTTTCTGCCTTTGAGCAAAATATCTCAGCGCTGGCGCTTGCCGCACAAGTGATCCCTGGACATATCATCCATATCACCTCTACAGTGCTGAATATCTTTGCCGTACTGACGGCTTTCTTTGGTATTTACCTCGGCTTCCATGAAGCTATTAAAGGCATAATTCTCAATCTGTTAAGCCGAATTATTGATACTCAGAAAATTAATTCACGTCTGCTCACGCTGGCGATTTGCGCCTTTATCGTGATTACGTTGACAATTTGGGTTTCGTTTCGCGTATCCGTATTAGTGTTCTTTCAATTGGGAAGTCCGCTGTACGGCATTGTGTCGTGCATCATTCCATTTTTCCTGATCTATAAAGTTTCACAACTGGAAAAATTGCGTGGGCTGAAAACCTGGCTGATTCTGTTGTATGGCGTATTGTTGTGCTTTTCACCACTGTTAAAGCTGATTGAGTAAACCGGAGCGCATGGCCCCGGTTTTGTAAGTTAACGCTGTGGATTTTCATCCTGATCAACAGCGAAGCAGGCGACCAGTTGACCGCCGTAGTCTTTTAGCTGCGGCTGCAACTGGGTGCAGGGGCCAAAACGTCGACGACAGCGAGCGTTAAAGGCGCAGCCTGGCGGTGGATTCAGCGGGCTTGGCAGTTCGCCAGTGAGTTTGATGCGCTCGCGGCGATCGTCCGGGTTCAGGCGTGGCGTCGCGGAGAGTAGTGCCTGGGTGTACGGATGACGCGGGTTATTGAAGATTTGGTCCTTCGTTCCCTTCTCCACGCAGCGGCCCAGATACATCACCATCACTTCATCGGCAATGTGCTCCACCACCGACAGGTCGTGGGAGATAAAGACATAAGACAGCCCCAGTTCCTGCTGCAAATCCATCATCAGGTTGAGCACCTGCGCACGCACCGAGACGTCCAGCGCGGAAACCGGCTCATCGGCAATCACCACGTCCGGGTCAAGCATCAGACCACGGGCGATGGCGATACGCTGACGCTGACCACCGGAAAACATATGCGGATAGCGGTCGTAATGCTCGGTTTTCAGCCCGACTTTCGCCATCATCGACAACGCTTTTTCCCGACGCTGTTCTTTGCTTAAACGGGTATTAATCAGCAACGGCTCTTCAAGAATTTGCCCGACTTTTTTACGCGGATTTAACGAACCGTAGGGGTTCTGGAAGACGATCTGGATTTTCTGTCGACGCAGCTTCTGCGCCTGCGGATCGTGCTTGAGCAGATCCTGCCCCTGATAATACAGCTCGCCACCGGTGGGCGTTTCAATCATCGTCAGCAGCCGACCCAGGGTCGATTTACCGCAGCCGGATTCACCGACCACCGCCAGCGTTTTGCCCCGTTCAAGGGTAAACGAAACGCCGTCCAGCGCCTTCACCAGACGTTCCGGCGCGAACATGCCCTTCTTAACCGGGTAATGTTTTTTCAGATCTATCGCCTGCAACAACGGCTGTTGCGAGGTGGCCTCTTGCGTACTCATAGTGTGGGCCTCCCGGCATCATCGAGTGGGTAATGGCATTTGGACTGACGCCCGTCTGCAAGCATATTCAGCGTCGGTTCTTCAGCGCGACATTTGTCCGTTGCATAGGGACAGCGTGGGTTAAGCAGGCAGCCGTTCGGGCGATCGTATTTTCCGGGCACCACGCCAGGCAACGAAGCCAGACGTGCTTTATCCTGTGCAAATTCCGGCAGCGCGCGTAGCAACGCCTGAGTGTATGGGTGGCGCGGCGCGCGAAAAATGTCGTGGGCCGCCCCGGTTTCCACCACCTGACCGGCATACATCACGATGATTTTATGCGCCGCTTCCGCCACCAGCGCCAGATCATGGGTAATCAACACCAGCGCCATGTTCTCTTTTTGCTGCAACTCCAGCAGCAGTTCGATGATTTGCGCCTGGATGGTCACGTCGAGCGCCGTGGTCGGTTCATCGGCAATCAGCAGTTTTGGCCGACAGGCAATCGCCATGGCGATCATCACGCGCTGGCTCATGCCGCCGGAAAGCTGATGCGGGTAAACATCCAGACGCGATGCCGGATCGGGAATACCGACCTGATTCAACAGGTCAATCGCCCGCTGACGGCGAGTGCTCTTATTACCGCCCTGATGCACCTTAATCGCTTCCATTATCTGGAAACCGACGGTGTAACACGGGTTAAGGCTGGTCATCGGGTCCTGGAAGATCATCGCCACTTCGGCGCCCACCAGGTTGCGGCGCTCTTTTTCCGAAATACGCTGCAAATCCTGGTCGTTAAATTCCAGCTTTTCCGCCATCACGCGGCCCGGATAATCAATCAACCCCATAATCGCCAGCGAACTGACCGATTTACCAGAGCCGGACTCACCCACAATCCCGACCACTTCGCCCTGTTTTACGCTGTAGCTGATGCGGTCTACGGCGCGGAACGGTGCGCTTTCGTCGCCGAAATGCACCGATAATTTATCTACATTTAATAACGCCATCTCGAACCTCTTACTGCTTCAGTTTGGGATCGAGCGCGTCACGCAGACCGTCACCCATCAGGTTAAATGCCAGCACCGTCAGCAGGATCGCCAGACCCGGGAAGGTCACGACCCACCAGGCGCTTTGCGCGAACTGCAACACGTCGGAGAGCATGGTGCCCCACTCCGGCGTTGGCGGCTGCGCCCCCATACCGAGGAAGCCAAGGGCAGCCATATCGAGAATGGCGTTAGAGAAACCAAGCGACGCCTGAACAATCAGCGGCGCAAGGCAGTTCGGGAAGATGTTAATAAACATCTGGCGCATCGCCCCGGCACCCGCCACGCGAGACGCGGTGACGTAATCGCGATTCACCTCCACCAGCACGGCGGCGCGGGTTAAGCGGACATAGTGCGGCAGCGCAACAAAGGTCAGCGCCAGCGCTGCGTTACCAATCGACGGGCCAAAAATTGCCACCAGCACCAGCGCCAGCAGCAGACTTGGCAGCGCCAGCATGATATCGACCACACGCATGATGATGTTATCGACCAGGCCGCCAAAATAACCGGCAATCAGGCCGAGAATAACGCCCATAATCAGTGATAACACCACCACCAGACAGCCAACCAGCAGCGACAAGCGCGCACCGTACATCAGACGCGACAGCACATCGCGCCCTACGTCGTCGGTACCGAGCAAGTGCGCCATGCTGCCGCCTTCCTGCCAGGCTGGCGGCGCGAGCAGCGCATCGCGGAACTGTTCCGCCGGGTTATAGGGTGCAATCCAGTTGGCAAAGATCGCGATAAACAGCACGATGACAACATAAACCAGTCCGACAACCGCGCCTTTATTGCGTTTAAAATAGTGCCAGAACTCCTGTAACGGGGTCATCGGCACCGGTGCGTTAATCACTTTATTTTCAGTAACCTGTGACATGGTGCCCCCTTATTTCTTATGACGAATACGCGGGTTCACCACGCCGTACAGCAGATCGACCAGCAGGTTGACGAGGATAATCATCGTCGCCACCAGCAATACGCCGCCCTGTACCACCGGATAATCGCGGCGTTGCAGCGCGTCAATCAACCAGCGCCCCAGACCCGGCCACGAGAAAATGGTTTCGGTCAGAATCGCCCCCGCCAGTAGGGTTCCTACCTGAAGACCGATAACGGTCACCACCGGCAGCATGGCGTTACGCAGGGCGTGAACGATGATGACGCGCATACGGGTCAGTCCCTTGGCGCGGGCGGTGCGGATGTAATCTTCGCCCAGCACTTCCAGCATCGAGGAGCGCGTCATACGCACAATGACTGCCAGCGGTATCGTACCCAGTACAATGGCAGGCAAGATCATATGGACGACAGCATCAATAAAGTTGCCGTCTTCACCCCAGATGGCGGTGTCGATTAGCATAAAACCGGTTAACGGATTGGCGTCGTCAAGAAACACCACATCACTCACCCGCCCGGAGACGGGCGTCAGGTTCCAGTGCACCGAAACCAGCATGATCAACATCATGCCCCACCAGAAGATAGGCATTGAATAACCTGTCAGCGCCAGGCCAACCGCGGTGTGATCGAAAATGGAACCGCGTTTAACCGCAGCCAGCACGCCAACCGGAATGCCGACCGCGGTCGCAAAAATCATCGCACAAACGCCAAGCTCCAGCGTGGCCTGGAAACGCGGCACGAACTCTTCCCAAACCGGGATGCGGCTTTTCATCGAAATGCCTAAATCACCGTGCATAACGCCCCAAATGTAATGGAGGTACTGCTGCCACATCGGTTTATCCAAACCGAGTTCAGCCAGCAATTGTGCGTGACGCTCTGGGGAGATCCCACGCTCGCCCGCCATGATCATCACCGGATCGCCCGGGATCATGTGGACAAAGGCAAATGTGAGAAGGGTAATACCGATAAACGTGGGGATGACGAGTCCCAAACGTCGGAGAATAAACTGCAACATAACCCGGATTCTCTGTAGTGACCCGCAGCCTGGAACTGCGTGTCTGTATTGCTCACAAATCAATTCCTGCCCGTGCCGGACAGGGAATGAAGTATTGCTGCCGGATGGCGCTGCACGCAGAGGCACAGCGCTACCGGGTATGCAGATTGCTGGCAAAGTGCGCTTCTTTCATGCCGGATACGGCGTTAACGCCTTATCAGGCCTACAAAATAGTGAAAATTCAATACATTGCAGAATTTTCGTAGGCCTGATAAGCGGAGCGCATCAGGCAGTTTTGCCTTTGCCATCAGTCTTGTATGGCTTTTAATTATTCAATAGAGACGTTTTCGAAGTGATGTTTGCCTAATGGATCAACCACATAGCCTTTAACTTCTTTGCGTACCGGTTCAAATACGGTGGAGTGCGCGATGATCAGTGCCGGAGCCTGATCGTGCATTACCACCTGCGCCTGTTTGTACAGTTCAACGCGCTTGTTGTGGTCGTCGGTAGCACGTGCCGGTTGAATCAGATCTTCAAACGGTTTGTAGCACCATTTTGAGTAGTTAGAGCCCTGTTCAGAGGCGGCGCAACTGAACAGGGTGGCGAAGAAGTTATCCGGGTCCCCGTTATCGCCAGTCCAGCCCATCATTACCGTCTGGTGCTCGCCATCTTTCGCTCGCTTGAGGTACTCACCCCATTCGTAAGTGACGATTTTGGCCTGTACGCCCACTTTCGCCCAGTCAGCCTGAATCATCTCTGCCATACGGCGAGCGTTCGGGTTATATGGACGCTGTACTGGCATGGCCCACAGGTCGATGGAGAAGCCTTTTTCCAGACCTGCTTCTTTCAGCAAGGCTTTCGCTTTTTCTGGATCGTAGGTGTAATCCTGAACGTCGTCGTTATAGCCCCACATGGTTGGCGGGATCAGGTTTTTCGCTGCCACGCCCGCGCCCTGATAAACCGCTTTGATGATCGCATCTTTGTTCACTGCGTAGGTTAGCGCCTGGCGAACTTTCACGTCATCCAGTGGTTTTTTCTGCACGTTATACGAGAGATAGCCGACGTTCAGCCCCGGCATTTCCATCAGGTTGATGGATTTATCCTGCTTCATGCGGGCGATGTCTGCCGGGTTTGGGTACGGCATCACCTGGCATTCATTTTTCTGCAATTTCGCGTAACGCACGGAAGCGTCAGGGGTAATAGAGAAGACCAGCGTATCAATCTTCGGTTTGGTGCCCCAGTAGCCATCAAACGCTTTGTAGCGAATACGGGAGTCTTTTTGATACTGCTGTAACTGGAACGGGCCAGTGCCGATTGGGTTGAGGTCCAGTTTTTCCGGCGTACCGGCTTTCATCATCGCGTCAGCATATTCTTTTGACAGAATAGAAGCGAAGTCCATTGCCAGGTCAGCGAGGAACGGCGCTTCCGGGCGAGTCAGCACAAACTGAACGGTGTTGTCGTCCACCTTTTTCACTTCGCTGATCAGCTCCGGCAAGCCCATGCCTTCGAAGTATTCGTAGCTGCCGCCAGAAACTTTATGATACGGGTTCTGGGCGTTTTTCTGACGATCGAACGAGAACACCACGTCATCGGCATTCAGTTCACGCGTCGGTTTAAATTCTTTGTTGTCGTGCCACTTCACACCTTTACGCAGATGGAAGGTATAGGTTTTACCGTCTTCGCTGACGTCCCACTTTTCAGCGAGACCAGGAATTACTTCGGTAGTACCGATTTTAAATTCAACCAGGCGGTTATAGAGAGGTACGGAAGAAGCATCATAGGTGGTACCGGAGGTAAACAGTTGTGGGTTAAACCCCTCCGGGGAACCTTCTGAACAATAAACCAGAGTTTTAGCCTGAACACTTGCTGCGACGGTCATAGCCACCAGGCTGAGACCAAGCTTCAGCATCCCTGACTTTTTCAAGGAAATACGCATTATTCTGCTCCAATTGTGATGTTTGTTGTTTTAACCCTTTGCAGTGGGTTGTCGCTGCCTGACCTTTTTTGTTTTTTGCCCGGTCGGGTCAACGTTATGAGGTGGGGATACCGTATTAATTAACATCAGTGTAACAGTGCGGATCCTCCATAAAATGCCCCTCGTGACCTACAATCTGTCAACAGATTGTGAAAACGTCAATACAGCCAACCGGGATTTACGCCAACGGTGAGATTCCACAAACAAAGATTAAAAAAACTTCAAACGGCTATTTGCAGCAGAGAAATTTGTGCTACGCCAACATAACCAGAACAATAATCTTAATATTTAGCAACAATCAGTGGTTAAGTTTTATGCATTTATTGAAAAATATCTGATGAAGTGACGTATATCTGAGCGATTAATATCATGAACATTTATACGCACAGCGGAAAATGCCAGCGTCAGCAATAAGTAACGCAAAAAAAGACTTAGGCAAATATAAAAAAAGACAATGGAATGTGTCACAGAATCGTTAATGGATAGTGATATGTGGGGCGCAAATCTGGCAGGGAAATGTGTGGTATGTAGGTCGGATAAGGCGTTCACGCCGCATCCGACAATAAGTGCGGTGCCGTTGCCTGATGCGACGCTGCCGCGTCTTATCAGGCCTACGTCGAGTCGAACCTCCCTGCCCCCGGAGGTTCTCATCCTCGTGGGCTACAGATGCAAAAAAGCCTGCTCATTGAGCAGGCTTTTTGAATTTGGTCGGTGATAGAGGATTACTCGCCACTCCGTGGCTCGCCCTGCGGGCCGTTGCTGCCGCAACGTTCTCTCGCTTTGCTCGAGTCGAACCTCCCAGCCCCCGGAGATTCTCATCCTCGTGGGTTACAGATGCAAAAAAGCCTGCTCATTGAGCAGGCTTTTCGAATTTGGTCGGTGATAGAGGATTCGAACCTCCGACCCCTTCGTCCCGAACGAAGTGCGCTACCAGGCTGCGCCAATCACCGAATGCGGGGCGCATCTTACTGCGCAGATACGCCCTCGTCAATCCCTTAATCGTAAAATGCCTTTTGATCGGCGAGAAAGTCAGCAGGCCATTTAATTAGCCACAGCGTCCTTCTCCCGCGGGATGTGACACCAGTTGTTGTTTTCGTTAATGCCGCCGTCCGGCGAAGTGTAACCCAGGCAACCCATGATGGTGTCATACAGCTCCACATGGCGGCGCGGCACTTTCATATCCACCTCTTTTTTCAACTGCGCAAATGCCTGCGCGTTGACCGGATTTTCCAGATATTTATCTGACATCCAGATCATCATCGGCACGCGAAACTGCTCCGGCGGCGCATATTTACGCGGCGTACCGTGCAAGTGCTCGCGCTCGTTAATTGACTCACCGTGGTCCGCCGCATAGAAAATAATGGCTTTCTTATCGCGGAACTTGTCGATTACCGTGTCGATAAAATGATCAACATAGGTGATGGAGTTATCGTATGAGTTAATCATTGGCTCTCGCGGGCATTTACGATCAACCGCATAACACTCTGGCTGCCACTGAGCAAATTCACGCGGATAACGCTGCGTATAGTTGTAGTGCGACCCTTTGGTATGCAACACAATCAGATGTTTACCTTCTGGTTTTTTCTCCAGAGAGCGCTCGATTTCATTGACCAGTAACATATCGTCCACTGCTTTCCCACGGTTACGCGGCTCGGCAGCGATCTGTTCGCGGTAGGCAATGTTGTCAGCCATGGTGTTGCTGTAGAACCACATCTCACTCTGCATGGCGTATAAATCGGAGCTAAAGCCCAACTGCTTGAGAACCGCAAATACGTTCTGCTCTTTTAGTGTTCGTTGTGGGTTATTTTCCGTTCCACCTTCACGCACAAACATACAGCGTAGCGATAGTTTGGTTGCTGTGTCGCAAGAATAGCCACGGTACATCACCAGGTTTTTCTCTTTTGCCAGCTTCGGCGTAGTATCACGCTCGTAGCCCAGCATCCCCATATGATCCCAACGCGTAGTTTCGCCAATAATAAACACCACGTAGGTGTCGTCGAGATTTTGCGTCGGGGTATAGGTAAATTTTTTCGCCGGATTCATCAGCGACCGATTGTCTGAAGATTCATCCACTTGCGCCCAGACGTATAGTCCCAGGGCAGAAAGCCAGTTCGAAGGTAAATAAGTGTTCGCCAGCACCCCGCCATAACTTGGCATATCCACGCCAGCTATACGATCGGCGCGCTTATGAGCTACATCAATCAGACGGATCGGCCCCCAAACCAGCAAGCCAGCCAGCAACACGGTAAGCGCACTACGCCAGCGTGTTTTCGGAGTACAAAGTTGGCGCCAGAAGGTGTCTTGCGAACGGTTCATCCAGATAAATATCAACGGGATAATACTTACCAGCACAACCCATGCAATGAGCGTCCAGCCAACCACTTCTTTCGACAGGTCGATGTCGGTGGTCATTACCGAAGCGACAATTCCGTAACCAATCATGACATTCATAAACGTCATGTAGTAGCTGGCCCCGGCAGAAATCAGCACCAGCAACGAGGCCAGCACTTTCCAGATCGTTCTACCAAAGAGTGAAATTAAGCGTAAAAAGAAGAAGGTTGCCAGAACTGTTCCTGCCAGTTCGATAACCATCGAGATGCCATTAAGAAAAGTGAAGTTCTGCGCGTAGCCGTCAAACCGACGGAAATAAACCGCGCAATTCATAAACAGACCGATATAGACAGCGAGCAAAAAACTTAACTTTTGCTGTGTTATCGTTTTGATGTGTCTCATGCAAACAAGCCCTGAAAATCGAGGGAAAAAAACCTGCGCAATCGTCATCATGACCAGGCAGGTAAAAATACGGAAGTCGTCAGATTAAGGAAAATCTGTACGTGTGTCTAAGTAGACCACAGTGAGGAAAAAAAGTATCAGGAAAGAGAACTATCGCAATAGGAATTTACAAATATATCGTGGCTAAATGATAATCGAGGCAAATATATACCTGCGCCATGGTCAGAGGGTTACCTGCTGACCTTAAACTTTACTCATATTCAACAGAAAAATTGATCATTGCATTAGCAGCACCGCTTGTGGGACTGTCATTCACTACAACATAACTGGCACGATAATTTAGCTTTGCGGTTGTACCACTGATCGGCCAGTCCATTGCCGTTCCGCCAGCGGTTTTCGGGATTTGCTGCGTGCCTTTGTCATCCTCAATTTTCAACGCCACGCCGGTTGCGCCGCCGGTATCCAGCGCAAAGAGACTGTCATCGTCGCCATCGGGTACGCTGTCCATCGTTACGCTGGCCTTAGAGATACTGCCGCAATCTTTCAGGGCGATGGTAAAATCACGCTTGCTCAGAACTCTGCCCACTGCTATCGGTTTTTGCAGCGTCATTGTCCCCATATCCACTTCCAGGTCAGCCTTTTCAAACTCACAGCTTTTATTGACGATGGTGATTGAAAAATGTAACTGCCCAACCGGTCCCAAAGACACTTTCTCTGCTAACGCATCTGAGCAATTGATAAGGGCAAGGAATAAGAGCCCGCTCTGAAACATACGGTTTCTGTTCATCCTGTTACTCCATATCCAACAGCACAGTCGTCACCCCTTCAAACGTCCCCGCTTCCGGGAGACTGTTTGTGGTGCTGACAGGCGACGCAAATAGCTGAATAGCGGCATTACGGTGCGTAGTAGAGTCCAGAGCGCTCAACGTCAGCAATGTTGTGCTGTTTGTATCGTTGGGTTTCAGGACATTACCCGCAGTATCCGTCACCAGGACGCCGATATTAGGATCTCCCATATCCACCGCTCGAGAGTCGGCTGCGTTAGTCGCTCCTTCAAGCCTTAACGAAACCTTGATGCCGTCAGAGATATTGTTGCAGTCAAACCCAAGGTTAATTTCTTTCTTTGTTCCGCCCTCAGGCATTTGCCCTTTCCCGTTCTTGAACGCGGAAGCAGGAAACTTGCCAAAAGGAACATCCAGAACGGTTCCGGGCTTCACTTCACAACCTTGTGTAATAGTCACTGTCCCCTCAATAGAGACTGACGAAATCGCTACGTCACCGTAATTCTGATTAGTCTTGGAAGCATACAGCAGTGCAATCGATGTCCACGGGATATCTGCATCGCCAATAAAGGGCTTGGTTACCACAAAAGACAATAAGCCCGCTCCCCCCATATAAGGCGTGGTGATTTTTTTGTTACAGCCGGTCACTTCAAGGGCTTGTTGGTTTTTAAAGGGAACAAACCCATACACACCTGCACTAACACGGATTTTGCTTGCAACTTCAAGTTGGTCAGTTAAGTAGTAATATTGAAAGCCGCTCACTTGTCGGGTTTTTTTCGAAATAGCACTGACCCCCTGTATTACGGTATCCTTTTCCTTGGTGTAGGAATCTGGTGTCGGGCATTCACATTCAAGAGAAACCTTCGTGCCATTCGACCAGTTCATAACATCGGGCAAAACCGTATTCGCTACGTTCTTTTTAGCATCAGGGATCCCAACATCGACTACCACGTTATAGTTGTAAGTTGTGCCATTATCCGCGGGTTTACATGGTCCCCAAACCCCGGCAGCAAGCGCATTTCCAGAAAATCCCCCCAATATCCCGCACAGTAGAAATAACGTTATTTTGTTGCTCATCTTTCGCTCTCCTTGCTCACTGGCACTTCGCTGAAACAGGAATAATGCCCGCCTGTTTCATCTCAACAGACAAAACATATTGTGCGATGCATTGCTGCGATTCCTCTTTACCCCATTTCACCTGAACGCGGCCTTCTTCCGGCATTCCGCTGATATAAAGCTGACCTTCTTCGCCCACAATGCTGCTTACGTCGGTTTTGTTATCGGTAATTAACGTCGCGGTTGCGCCGAATGGCACAGGTTGAGCGCCTGAACGCAGCAACGTCATCAATACGCGATACCCCACTCGGGTATCGAAACGCGCCCGCACCACGGCGCCGCGGGTAGGCACCACTCTCTGGAAAGCATCCACAACATCCACATCGTCGCCTAACGTGTCGCTACGCAGGGACACTTCATTTTCACGATATGGCATGGCATAAGGCACCACCGCATTGCCGAACCAGTCAACCTGGACGCCGCCATTATTCTCCACATGCGCATTGCTGGCTCCCGGTACAGAAATCAGCGTCATGGTTTCTCCCAACGGTTGCGAAAGGGTGATCCCCTCGCTGTGGGCAATAATTCCCCCCCGCAGGTTATAACTCAGTTGTTGATAATCTTTGCCGTAGCTGTATCCGACATCAATATCGCCGGAACCGCCCTGATAACCCATGCTCGCATTGCCGCTGTTCCCCGTGCCGTTACTGGAATACCCCTCCTGCACGTTGTAATTCAGGTTACGCTCCTCAAGGAGTGTCCCGCTAACGCCCAGTTGCTGTGTCGTGCGTCCATCCTGGTCAGTCGTCAGACGGTAGTTGCTCCAGGCGCGTCCTAGTGGAATAGAGAAATTGAGCGACCACAAACGATCGCTGCCATCCCAACCGGGGTTTTTGTTCCAGCTATAAGCCAGGCTGTAGTTCACACGGCCAATACGCCCGTTATAACCGGTTGAAAGCGAGAGTTGTTTCCCATCATTATTCCAGTAGTCCTGTTGGGTCATATTGAAATACACCGACCCATAAGCCCCCAGTTGTTGCGTCAGGTTGCCCTGAATTTCGCTGCGCTTGTGATAACGGCTGTAGTCACTATCAGCACCGCTGCGGACATCCGTCGCTTCCTGGAAAGTATAGAAACCGCTGGTTGAGTATTTGTATCCCACCAGACGAAAATCCATGCCGCTTTCAAAGCTTTTGGAATAGAGGAATCGGTAAGACTGCCCCTGACTGGAATCACCATGCGCCAGGTCGCTTTTTGCCTGCGTAATGTCAACTGACACGGCACCGATGGAACCAAAGTTTTTGCCTAACCCCAGAGCAAATGCACTGTAGTTTTCAGACAGCAATGTGCCACCATAGGCAGTCATGCCTAAAGGGAGGCCGTAAATAGCGTCCGCCTGACCAAACTTCGGATTACCGCTGTTGTAGTTCCCGGCGCGATATTCTCCTGCCGCCAGGCTGTATTTCAGGTGGCCTTCGCGCTGGAAAATCGCTACCGCCGAGAAAGGTTGCACAAATTTCTGCTCACTACCATCAGCCTCTTTAATAATGACCGTCAGATCACCGCTGTTTGCTGTAGGGGAGAGGTCATTAATTTCAAATGCGCCGGGCTGTACAAAAGTGCGATAGATAACGTAACCATTCTGCTCAATGCTCACCTCAGCATTGCTTTTCGCAATGCCGCGAACAACCGGCGCAAACCCTCTCTGGCTGTCAGGTAACATGTCGTCATCAGATGAGAGCAATGCTTCGCGCATCTGTACACTGTCAAAAATGTCCGATGGCGTCGCGGTATCGCCTAATGTGATCTGGGCTTTTAAAGGAATAATCGCGCGGGTCAAATGAGTGCCAATATTCGTCCATTGAGCCTGACCATCGGAGTGGCTCCACGTACCATAGTTACGCAAACGCCAGGGACCAATATTTAATCCACTACGCAAGTTAAGATAATAGCTGTCGCTTTTTTGTTGTTTGTCACTGCTGTCGTGTTGTTCGATACCGTTTTGATCGACATAGCGGGTATCCGTACTGGCGGAATCATATTTGCTATTACTTCCACTGAAACTGTAATCAAGAAGCAATGCGGGGATCCCTTCATCCCACTCAGATTCGGGCACCGTGCCGCGCGCTACCTGATGCATTGCCGCTTGTGGAAAGCTCATCACCAGCTTTTGTTCGCTAAAATCAAAGTGGCTGGAGGATTGGGGAATAATGTCATCAAAGGCCACACATGCTTCTGCCGGAACAAGATTCAATGCCGGAAAACTCTCTACCCGCACCCCCATATCCGCCAGTTGCGTTCGACTCAAACAGGGCACTAATGCTTCGCCCATCACCTTGCGCTGGGATTCCGTCGCCGCTTTAAATTCCAGCGTACGAGTTTCCATTTTTTGATCATTCACGATCAAGGAAACACGATATGTCCCGGGCAGTTGTTCCTCGCGCCCCGACTCATACATAGCAAGATCGATGTGCTGGCTCACCCCTTCCACATCTTCCAGAAAACGCGGGTTAAACTTTCCAGCGGTTGCAGGAAATGAACTGGCAACCATGAGAGTTAGCATGGAGGG
>NZ_BBMY01000127.1 GCF_000759775.1 Escherichia albertii NBRC 107761 = DSM 17582 | reverse complement strand
CGAGCCGTTTCCCATTTGTGAAAAAGGCATCAAATCCCAGGCCTGAAAAGACGCATCAGCGTCGCATCAGGCATCGGAACGCAACCGCCGGATGCGGCGTGAACGCCTTATCCGGCCTACGAGTCGCTTCCCATTTGTGAAAAAGGCATCTAATTTCAGGCCTGATAAGACGTGTCAGCGTCGCATCAGGCAGTGGGGGCCGGGGAGCGGAGCGATACAGAGATTTACTCTTCCAGCGGATACGGCAGTGGCTCGATATGCAGTGTGTTCGCATCGTCACGCACGCGGAAGATGCTGTCTGGCTCCATATCGTTATTCATGACGACCTGCACCACGACCTGACCATCTTCCCGTTTTACCGCAGCCAGCACAGTTCCGGTACGGCGCCAGTTTTCGCCCATTTTCAGCTCTAAATCTTCACCTGCCTCCGGCAAACGGCTGGCGTGACCTACAAGCAACCAGAGTGCGCGTTTGTTGGCGCCACGGAATTTTGCTCGCGCCACCATCTCTTGCCCGGTATAGCAACCTTTCTTAAAGCTGATACCGCCCAGCGCCTGGAGGTTGGTCGCCTGGGGGATAAACTGCCCGCTATTGGCGGCATCAATCACCGGGAGACCTGCTTCAATGTTTAATGCCAGCCATTGTTGGCTATTGTTCAGTTCCGCTTCACCGCGAAGTTTATCGACCAGTGTATTGGCGGTAGCTTCATCGGTGACGAGCAGAAAACGTTCTGCTGGATGTTCAAACCACAGCAGAGTGGTTGCGCCTTCTCTGACCACCTGTTTTTCCTTCGAAGGCAGTTCGCTAAAGAGATTTGCCAGCGCGGCGCGCGCCTGAAAACCAGCAACGCCGAGCAGCACACGTTCGCCGTCTGGTGCGATGGTCACTTTAGAGAACACTGCATATTTTTTCAGTTCAGTGAGCTGCGACTCGCGTACGCTACGGCGTTCAATCCACGCAAAGCCATCGCCGTCGCGGAACAGACGTAAATTGCTCCACATCTTACCTTTGGCATCGCAATGGGCGGCGAGCAGATGCTGGTCTTCCGTCATCTGACAGACATCAGCCGTCACCTGGCCTTGCATATATTTTTCGCTGTCCGCGCCGGTAATGGTGGCAAGCGCCCAGTCATCAAGCGTCATCAGAGTCAGCGGTAAACGGGCAGAAGCCGTAGGCTGACGGGGAGGAAAAGGAGTAAAAGCCATATTGGAGTCCTGTTTTACAAACGGCGTAATAATGACTAATGGTAAAAGAGCTATGGGGCATTGCAAGAGCTTTCACTACGCGATCTGTGCCTTCTGCCTGGCTTTGCGAGGCGACTTCCAAAAAAATGAAGCCAGTGAATTATTGTGGATTCATTTCGCGATCGCGATAGTGTTTCCTGATATTCCCGCAAAAGAAGTCGAAAAACACGTTACAATAGCCAGGTACTGGATTTTCGTGAGACAGGAAGAAGATGGACATTAACAATAAAGCCCGCATTCACTGGGCATGCCGCCGTGGTATGCGCGAACTCGATATTTCAATCATGCCGTTTTTTGAACATGAGTACGATAGCTTAAGCGATGACGAAAAACGCATCTTTATTCGACTGCTGGAGTGTGACGATCCCGATTTATTCAACTGGTTGATGAATCACGGTAAACCGGCCGACGCAGAACTGGAAATGATGGTCCGACTCATCCAGACACGGAACCGGGAACGTGGTCCTGTGGCAATCTGATTTGCGCGTCTCCTGGCGCGCACAGTGGCTCTCCTTGCTGATTCATGGGCTGGTTGCCGCTGCTATTTTACTCATGCCCTGGCCGCTAAGTTATACCCCGTTATGGATGGTGTTGCTTTCGCTGGTGGTGTTTGATTGCGTCCGCAGTCAGCGGCGCATTAATGCTCGTCAGGGGGAGATTCGCCTGTTGATGGATGGGCGTTTACGTTGGCAGGGGCAGGAGTGGAGCATCGTCAGAGCGCCGTGGATGATTAAAACTGGCATGATGTTGCGTTTACTCTCTGATAGCGGCAAACGTCAGCACCTGTGGCTGGCAGCCGACAGTATGGATGAAGCTGAATGGCGGGATTTGCGGCGAATTTTGTTACAACAAGAGATACAGTGACGGCGAAGCAAATACGCTAAGCCGCCAGTCACATCACATCAGGCGTAGTGAGCTGCCATTTCATTGAGGATTTGCTCACACCAGCTCTGAATACGCTCGTCGCTAAGGTCATACTGGTTAGTTTCATCCAGCGCCAGACCAACAAACAGTTGCCCGTCAGCAATCACCGGTTTTGGGCTGGTAAACTCATATCCTTCCGTTGGCCAGTAGCCGACGAACTTCACGCCTTTGGTCGAGAGTTTGTCATGCAGCATACCGAGCGCATCGAGAAACCACTCACCGTATCCCAATTGATCGCCAAGCCCATATAGCGCAACAATTTTACCTTCGAGGTTCAGGTCGTCGAGTTGATCCCAGACCGCTTCCCAGTCTTCCTGAATTTCGCCAAAATCCCAGGTCGGGATCCCGAGAATGAGCACATCGTACTGCTCCATTAATTTCGGGGAATCGTCCTTGAGGTTATGTAAGGTCACCAGTTCTGGGCCGATAATATCGCGGATTTTTTCTGCCGCCATTTCGGTGTAACAGGTGCTGGAACCGTAAAAAAGACCCATATTCATCACGTAAGCTTCTCGATTCTGCTGTGGCTTTTGCGGCTAGTGTATCAGAATCGCTTTAGTCACGGCACAATAAGGCATAATAGATCAAATGGGTAACAATAAGGGGCGCAAGTGAAACAGGATCTGGCACGCATCGAGCAGTTTCTTGATGCCCTGTGGCTTGAAAAAAATCTGGCAGAAAATACTTTGAACGCTTACCGGCGCGATCTGTCAATGATGGTAGAGTGGTTGCATCATCGCGGGCTGACGCTGGCAACGGCGCAAAGCGATGATTTGCAGGCATTACTGGCAGAGCGGCTGGAGGGCGGGTATAAGGCCACCAGTTCAGCGCGTTTGCTGAGTGCGGTGCGTCGATTGTTCCAGTATCTTTATCGCGAAAAGTTTCGCGAGGACGATCCCAGCGCGTATCTTGCGTCGCCAAGATTGCCCCAGCGTTTGCCGAAAGATTTAAGCGAAGCGCAGGTTGAACGATTGTTGCAGGCGCCGCTAATCGATCAGCCGCTGGAGTTGCGCGATAAGGCGATGCTTGAAGTACTGTATGCTACCGGGCTGCGCGTCTCTGAACTGGTTGGGCTGACGATGAGCGATATCAGCCTGCGTCAGGGCGTGGTGCGGGTAATCGGTAAAGGCAACAAGGAGCGGCTGGTGCCGTTGGGTGAAGAGGCGGTTTACTGGCTGGAAACCTATCTGGAACACGGACGCCCCTGGCTACTGAATGGCGTGTCGATTGATGTGCTGTTTCCCAGCCAGCGCGCGCAACAGATGACGCGGCAGACTTTCTGGCATCGCATTAAACATTATGCTGTGCTGGCAGGGATTGACAGCGAAAAGCTGTCACCGCACGTGTTGCGTCATGCCTTTGCCACCCATTTGTTAAATCATGGTGCGGACCTACGCGTGGTACAAATGCTGCTGGGCCATAGCGATCTCTCCACGACTCAAATTTATACGCATGTCGCCACCGAGCGTCTGCGGCAACTTCATCAACAACATCACCCGCGGGCGTGATGGTTGAAAAGAACAGGAAAATTTATGAAGAAAAGCTTTATGTTGTTTACTCTGTTGACTGCGTTTTCTGGCTTTGTTCAGGCGGATGACGCGGCAATACAGCAAACGTTAACCAAAATGGGCATTAAAAGCAGCGATATTCAGCCCGCGCCCGTTGCAGGTATGAAAACCGTACTGACTGACAGCGGTGTGTTGTACATCACCGACGATGGTAAACATATCATTCAGGGGCCAATGTATGACGTTAGCGGCACGGCCCCGGTTAATGTCACCAATAAGATGCTGTTAAAGCAGCTGAACGCGCTTGAAAAAGAGATGATCGTTTATAAAGCGCCGCAGGAAAAACACGTCATCACAGTGTTTACTGATATCACCTGTGGTTACTGCCATAAACTGCATGAGCAAATGGCAGACTACAACGCGCTGGGGATCACCGTGCGTTATCTTGCCTTCCCGCGCCAGGGGCTGGAGAGCCAGGCTGAGCAACAAATGAAAGCTATCTGGTGTGCAAAAGATAAAAAGAAAGCGTTTGATGATGTGATGGCAGGTAAAGCAGCCACTCCGGCAAGTTGCGATATCGATATTGCCGACCATTACGCACTGGGCGTCCAGCTTGGCGTCACTGGTACTCCAGCGATTGTACTGAGCAATGGCACACTTGTTCCGGGTTACCAGCCGCCGAAAGAGATGAAAGAATTCCTCGACGAACATCAAAAAATGACCAGCGGTAAATAATTCGCGTGAAACAACAGATACAACTTCGTCGCCGTGAAGTCGATGAAACGGCAGAATTGCCTGCGGATTTGCCGCCCTTACTGCGCCGTTTATATGCCAGCCGGGGGGTGCGCAATGCGCAGGAACTGGAACGCAGTGTTAAAGGTATGTTGCCCTGGCAGCAACTGAGTGGTGTAGAGAAAGCCGTTGAAATTCTTTACAACGCCTTTCGCGAAGGAACGCGCATTATTGTGGTCGGTGATTTCGATGCCGATGGCGCAACCAGCACTGCCCTCAGCGTACTGGCGATGCGTTCACTTGGCTGCGCTAATATCGACTATCTGGTGCCGAACCGTTTTGAAGATGGTTACGGCTTAAGCCCGGAGGTGGTCGATCAGGCCCATGCCCGCGGCGCGCAGTTGATTGTCACAGTTGATAACGGCATTTCCTCTCATGCGGGTGTTGAACATGCCCGCGCGCTGGGTATTGCGGTTATTGTTACCGATCACCATTTGCCGGGCGATACGTTACCCGCGGCAGAAGCGATCATTAACCCTAACTTGCGCGACTGCGATTTTCCGTCGAAATCTCTGGCAGGCGTGGGCGTGGCGTTTTATCTGATGCTGGCGCTACGCACTTTTCTGCGCGATCAGGGCTGGTTTGATGAGCGCGGTATCGCAATTCCTAACCTGGCAGAATTGCTGGATCTGGTGGCGCTGGGGACAGTGGCGGACGTCGTGCCGCTGGACGCTAATAATCGCATTCTGACCTGGCAGGGGATGAGTCGCATTCGTGCCGGAAAGTGCCGTCCGGGGATTAAAGCGCTGCTGGAAGTGGCAAACCGCGATGCGCAAAAACTCGCCGCCAGCGATTTAGGTTTTGCGCTGGGGCCACGTCTCAATGCTGCCGGGCGACTGGATGATATGTCCGTTGGTGTGGCGCTGTTGCTGTGCGACAACATCGGTGAAGCGCGCGTGCTGGCAAATGAACTCGACGCGCTAAACCAGACGCGAAAAGAGATCGAACAGGGAATGCAGGCTGAAGCCCTGACCCTGTGCGAGAAACTGGAACGCAGCCGTGACACGCTACCCGGCGGGCTGGCAATGTATCACCCTGAATGGCATCAGGGTGTTGTTGGCATTCTGGCATCGCGTATCAAAGAGCGTTTTCACCGTCCGGTTATCGCCTTTGCCCCTGCGGGCGACGGTACGCTGAAAGGTTCTGGTCGTTCCATTCTGGGGCTGCATATGCGCGATGCGCTGGAGCGGCTGGACACGCTCTACCCCGGCATGATGCTTAAGTTTGGCGGCCATGCAATGGCGGCCGGGCTGTCACTGGAAGAGGATAAATTCGAACTCTTTCAGCAACGCTTTGGCGAACTGGTGACTGAGTGGCTGGACCCTTCACTATTGCAAGGCGAAGTGGTGTCAGACGGTCCGTTAAGCCCAGCCGAAATGACCATGGAAGTGGCGCAGTTACTGCGCGATGCTGGCCCGTGGGGACAGATGTTCCCGGAACCGCTGTTTGACGGTCATTTCCGCCTTCTGCAACAACGACTGGTAGGCGAACGCCATTTGAAGGTCATGGTTGAACCGGTCGGCGGCGGCCCGCTGCTGGACGGCATTGCCTTTAACGTTGATACCGCCCTTTGGCCGGATAACGGCGTGCGCGAAGTGCAACTGACTTATAAGCTTGATATCAACGAGTTTCGCGGCAATCGCAGCCTGCAAATTATCATCGACAATATCTGGCCAATTTAGCGTCATCTTCTCTATAAAAAAGAGTGTGGATTGGGTACAATCCCGCTCTTATCACCGCATTTTGACTAGCTCAAGAAAAGAAATCAGACCATGTTTGAAATTAATCCGGTAAATAATCGCATTCAGGACCTCACGGAACGCTCCGACGTTCTTAGGGGGTATCTTTGACTACGACGCCAAGAAAGAGCGTCTGGAAGAAGTAAACGCCGAGCTGGAACAGCCGGATGTCTGGAACGAACCCGAACGCGCACAGGCGCTGGGTAAAGAGCGTTCCTCCCTCGAAGCCGTTGTCGACACTCTCGACCAAATGAAACAGGGACTGGAAGATGTTTCTGGTCTGCTGGAACTGGCTGTAGAAGCTGACGACGAAGAAACCTTTAACGAAGCCGTTGCTGAACTTGACGCCCTGGAAGAAAAACTGTCGCAGCTTGAGTTCCGTCGTATGTTCTCCGGCGAATATGACAGCGCTGACTGCTATCTCGATATTCAGGCCGGCTCCGGTGGTACTGAAGCACAGGATTGGGCGAGCATGCTTGAGCGTATGTATCTGCGCTGGGCGGAATCGCGCGGTTTCAAAACTGAAATTATCGAAGAGTCAGAAGGTGAAGTGGCGGGTATCAAATCCGTAACTATTAAGATTTCCGGCGACTACGCATATGGCTGGCTACGCACTGAAACCGGTGTTCACCGTCTGGTGCGTAAAAGCCCGTTCGACTCCGGCGGTCGTCGCCACACGTCGTTTAGTTCTGCGTTTGTTTACCCGGAAGTCGATGACGATATCGATATCGAAATTAACCCGGCGGATCTGCGCATCGACGTTTATCGCGCATCCGGCGCGGGCGGTCAGCACGTTAACCGTACCGAATCTGCGGTGCGTATTACTCACATCCCGACCGGGATTGTGACTCAGTGCCAGAACGATCGTTCCCAGCACAAGAACAAAGACCAGGCCATGAAGCAGATGAAAGCGAAGCTTTATGAACTGGAGATGCAGAAGAAGAATGCCGAGAAACAGGCGATGGAAGATAACAAATCTGATATCGGCTGGGGCAGCCAGATTCGTTCTTATGTCCTTGATGACTCCCGCATTAAAGATCTGCGCACCGGGGTTGAAACCCGCAATACGCAGGCCGTGCTGGACGGCAGCCTGGATCAATTTATCGAAGCAAGTTTGAAAGCAGGGTTATGAGGAACCAACATGTCTGAACAACACGCACAGGGCGCTGACGCGGTAGTCGATCTTAACAATGAACTGAAAACGCGTCGTGAGAAGCTGGCGAACCTGCGTGAGCAGGGGATTGCCTTCCCGAACGATTTCCGTCGTGATCATACCTCTGACCAATTGCACGCAGAATTCGATGGTAAAGAGAACGAAGAGCTGGAAGCGCTGAATATCGAAGTGGCCGTTGCTGGCCGCATGATGACCCGTCGTATTATGGGTAAGGCTTCCTTCGTTACTTTGCAGGACGTTGGCGGTCGCATTCAGTTGTACGTTGCCCGTGACGATCTGCCGGAAGGCGTTTACAACGAGCAGTTCAAAAAATGGGACCTCGGCGACATCCTCGGCGCGAAAGGTAAACTGTTCAAAACCAAAACTGGCGAACTGTCTATCCACTGCACCGAGCTGCGTCTGCTGACCAAAGCACTGCGTCCGCTGCCGGATAAGTTCCACGGCTTGCAGGATCAGGAAGCGCGCTATCGTCAGCGTTATCTGGATCTCATCTCTAATGATGAATCCCGTAACACCTTTAAAGTGCGCTCGCAGATCCTTTCTGGCATCCGCCAGTTCATGGTAAATCGCGGCTTTATGGAAGTTGAAACGCCGATGATGCAGGTGATTCCAGGCGGTGCGGCAGCACGTCCGTTTATTACCCACCATAACGCGCTGGATCTCGACATGTACCTGCGTATCGCGCCGGAACTGTACCTCAAGCGTCTGGTGGTTGGCGGCTTCGAGCGTGTGTTCGAAATCAACCGTAACTTCCGTAACGAAGGTATCTCCGTACGCCATAACCCAGAGTTCACTATGATGGAACTCTACATGGCTTACGCAGATTACAAAGATCTGATCGAGCTGACCGAATCGCTGTTCCGTACTCTGGCACAGGATATTCTCGGTAAGACGGAAGTAACCTACGGCGACGTGACGCTGGACTTCGGTAAGCCGTTTGAAAAACTGACCATGCGTGAAGCGATCAAGAAATATCGCCCGGAAACCGACATGGCGGATCTGGACAACTTCGACTCTGCGAAAGCGATTGCTGAATCTATCGGCATCCACGTTGAGAAGAGTTGGGGTCTGGGCCGTATCGTAACTGAGATCTTCGAAGAAGTGGCAGAAGCACATTTGATTCAGCCGACCTTCATTACTGAATATCCGGCAGAAGTTTCTCCGCTGGCACGCCGTAACGACGTTAACCCGGAAATCACTGACCGCTTTGAATTCTTCATCGGTGGTCGTGAAATCGGTAACGGCTTTAGCGAGCTGAACGACGCAGAAGATCAGGCGCAACGTTTCCAGGATCAGGTTGCCGCGAAAGAGGCGGGCGACGACGAAGCGATGTTCTACGACGAAGATTACGTCACCGCGCTGGAACATGGCTTACCGCCAACTGCGGGTCTGGGGATTGGTATCGATCGTATGGTGATGCTGTTCACCAACAGCCACACCATCCGCGACGTGATTCTGTTCCCGGCGATGCGTCCGGTAAAATAAGCATTACGCTACGCTTACAACCCCGGCAATCGTCGGGGTTGTGACTGTTGGCGAATGCAAAATTGCCTGATGCGCATACGCTTATCAGGCCTGCATCGCCTCTGCAATATATTGAATTTTTGCGACGTTGTAGGCCGGATAAGGCGTTTACGCCGCATCCGGCATGAAATAGCGAAAACATTGTCACCCCGGCAATCGTCGGGGTTTTTTATTTACGCTGGGCAAATGCAGACAACCGTTTTTTGGCTTCGCTATTTGTCGCTTGCATTACCATCCATGGGCTGAATGCCCACGGCGTGGCATCGATACCGCGTAATACCTGCGCTAAATCACACCACTGATAATCCATTACTTCATCATTGTTGGGCTGTAACGCGCTGGTAATTCGCGCGGCAAATACCGGACAGACTTCATTTTCGACAATGCCATTCGGGTCGGTGGCGCGATAGTAGAAGTCTGGATAGATCGGTTCGGGGGGCGTTATTTCCACGCCCAGTTCAAAGCGGCAACGGCGGATCACTGCCTCTTCATTACTTTCTCCTTGCTGTGGGTGGCCGCAAACCGAGTTGGTCCACACGCCGGGCCACGCTTTTTTGCTCAATGCGCGGCGGGTGACTAATAGTTGTTTTTCACAGTTAAAAAGCCAGCATGAAAATGCCAGATGTAATGGGGTATCAGCCGTGTGGGCGGCGTACTTTTCCAGCGTACCCGAGGGGACTCCCTGTGCATTCAGTAAAATGACGTGTTCCGTTTGCATAATTTCTCACATGTAATTCTAATCACTCATCATTATAGATAACAGAAGAGTGAAATGATTAACTATGTGAGTGTTTATCGGCATCTGTCTGTAGCGAACAGATGCCGACAGGGAAAGGCAATTAAAAAAGCAGCATCATATATTTGAAGCGGCTTTCAATGGCCATCGCAACGCAGTCAGATATGACAGGAATAGAGAGAGTAAAGAGCAACAGCAGACTGAATATCGCGCGTATTAAAAGATTCATATCATTCACCATGCTCATTTTTCTTTAGCTTGCGCATCAGAAGCCACATACGTACTGTTCTGACTTTCAAATTTTTATCAGCAACAGATTCTTTAACCAGATCGGCATGATGCTGATAGCCATTAAAGAAGACGTTCAGCACAACGGCGCTAAGGGTTGCCAACATAATGCCGCTATGCAGCAAGGGTTGCAGTACGGTCGGCAACTTAGAAAAGAAATCATGAGAAAGCGTTGGGGTCATACCAACACCGAGGCTGATCGCGACAATGTACAAGTTGTAACGGTTAGTGGTGTAGTTACAGCGGGACAGAATACGAATCCCTGTAGCCAGAACCATACCGAACATCACCAGGCCCGCACCACCCAACACGAATTGCGGTATGGAAGCCACCAGTACCGCCATTTTCGGCACCATGCCGAACAGGATCAAAATGATACCGGAAGCAATGCACACCCAGCGACTGTGCACGCGCGTCACGCTAACCAGGCCGACGTTTTGCGAAAATGACGTATGTGGGAAGCTGTTAAACGTACCGCCAATCATTGTCCCCACGCCATCTACTCGTAGCCCGCGAATGATGTCCTGCGATGAGAGTTTGCGACCGACTATTTCGCCCAACGCAAGGAACATTCCCATCGATTCGATAAATACGATGATGAGTACGGCTGTCATGGTCAGAATTGAAACGGGATCGAAAATTGGCACGCCAAACGACATCGGTGTGACAATTGCAAACCACGATGCATCATACAGCCCGGATAAATTCACTTCATTCATCATCCACGACAGAAAAAAGCCAAATACAATCCCCAGTAATACGGCGACGTTGGACATAAATCCTTTCGCATAGCGAGTGATGAGCAGGATGAAAATTAAAACGGCGAAGGAGATCCCTAAATAAACGGGATTACCATATTGCGGATTGCCTTTACCGCCTGCGGCCCAGTCAATGCCGACCTGAATGATGCTAAGACCAATCGAAGTAATGACTACCCCGGTTACCAGCGGCGGGAATAAAGGCATTAAGCGACCGATAAGCGGCGCCAATAATGTGGTGATAAATCCCGCTGCGATAGTAGCGCCAAAAATCCCCAGTAGCCCAATATCCGGGTTCATCCCGATAGCAATCATCGGCGTCACGGCAGCGAAGGTCACCGACATAATGACAGGCAAGCGAATCCCCATAAAACGACCGATGCCTATACATTGCAATAACGTGACGATACCACAGCAAAAGAGGTCGGAACTGATGAGCATTGCAATAGCCTCTTTAGAGAGGCCGAGTCTGTCGCCAATCATCAGCGGTACAGCGACCGCGCCTGCATACATAACAAGTACGTGCTGCAGACCGAGTATGATCAGCTTTCCAGGTGATAATATGCGGTCAACTTCATCAGTAGGGCGTTCTTGCCCTGAAGATGAGGGAATTGAGAATCTATGGCGCTCATGCGTCTCTCCTTAAGCTCGCCAGATTAAAAAGCAACCGTTTACCTTTATGAAACTGAATAAACACATGCTCGTGGAATGCCAGTTTTAGCGAGGAGGCGAGGTTATAAGGTGGAAATGCGGAGGCAATCACATAATCGCCTTTAAACAGAACTGGGGAGAAAATAAATGGGGAGTGAAGTTATCTCTAATTTTCTCATATTGATATTTCTTTAATCATTCTGGCACGTCAAACTCTCATATTTATTGCTTTTTATCCTGAAACGTCTATTTAGGGGGATGAGGAGCAATTAATGAAAACGGCATAGATTGCGAGGCAATAATTTGACCTGACTCGCAAAATTATAATTAAAACAGACTTGCGG
>NZ_BBMY01000128.1 GCF_000759775.1 Escherichia albertii NBRC 107761 = DSM 17582 | reverse complement strand
CACCCCACTCAGGTACTACCGAATGGGTTGTTGGACCGTCATTTAATATTGCCGTCGATTCACTAAAATTATGGTTTGGTGCTGGCGCTTTCTTCCCTGTAATGCAGGAAGCAAAGTCGCCAGCTAAGATGGAAGATGTACGCTGGGAATTTAAAATAGGTAAGACCTGGTAAGGCTCGCTCAAAGTATTACCCGCCAACTGGCGGGTAATATGTAAGGATTAAAGCTTCTCGCCGTTGCTGGCAATCACCTCTTTGTACCAGTTAAAGCTCTTCTTACGTGAACGCGACATATCGCCAGTACCGTCGTCATGCTTATTCACATAGATGAAACCGTAGCGTTTGCTGTACTGC
Source organism: Escherichia albertii NBRC 107761 = DSM 17582 (assembly GCF_000759775.1). Lineage (GTDB taxonomy): Bacteria > Pseudomonadota > Gammaproteobacteria > Enterobacterales > Enterobacteriaceae > Escherichia > Escherichia albertii. Next base: position 2,542 of record NZ_BBMY01000128.1, on the reverse strand, counting down.
CCGGTGGTGAACGATACGCAGTCGATGCAGCCCCACGGCGTGTAGCCCATCAGATCCACGCCATCGTAAGTCACCGCTTTTTTCATCTCTTCAATATGGGCGCGCAGGTAGTCAATGCGGTAGTCATCGTTGATGCTGCCGTCATCTTCCACTTTGTCGTAGGCGCCAAAACCGTTTTCGACAATAAACAGCGGCTTCTGATAACGCTCATACAGTTCGCAAAGTGCGTAACGCAGGCCCACCGGATCAATCTGCCAGCCCCAGTCAGATGCTTTAACATACGGGTTCGGTACGCTGCCTTCAAAACCAGAAATAGCATCGCCGGTGCCGCCTTCGGCTTTCACCGCATTGGTCATGTAGTAGCTAAAGCCGAGATAATCGCAGGTGCCTTCGCGCAGAATATCCAGATCGCCATCTTCCATTTTGATGTTAAATTCGCGACGTTCCCATTCATTCAACACATAGGACGGATAATAACCGCGTAACTGAACATCGGTAAAAACGTAGCGTTCGCGCATCGACTCCTGGGCAAACATCACATCGTCCGGGTTACAGGAATACGGATAGAGCGGCACCATGGCCAGCATACAGCCGACTTTCATCTCCGGGTTAATGCGACGCGCGGCTTTCACCGCCAGGGCGCTGGCGACAAACTGGTGATGCAGCACCTGGTACATGGTCTCTTCCGGGTTTTCATGCTCGGTATAGACAACGCCGGAGCAGCAGTAACCGAACAGTGGCGCACGCCAGTTACGCTGGTTGTTAATTTCGTTGAAGGTCATCCAGTATTTGACTTTATGCTTATAGCGTTCGAATACCACTTCCGCGAAACGGACAAAGAAATCAACCACTTTACGGTTAGTCCAGCTACCGTATTGCTGCACCAGATGCAGAGGCATTTCAAAGTGGGAGAGGGTGATCACCGGTTCGATGTTGTATTTCAGCAGTTCATCGAACAGGGAGTCGTAGAACTTCAGCCCTTCTTCGTTTGGCTGTGCTTCATCGCCTTTTGGAAAAATACGCGTCCAGGCGATGGAAGTACGAAAACATTTGAAGCCCATCTCGGCAAACAGCTTGATGTCTTCTTTATAGTGACCATAAAAATCAACGGCTTCATGGTTAGGATAGTATTTGCCGGGCAAGACTTCTTTAGTGATTTCGCGCGGCACGCCATGTGCACCACCGGTCAGCACGTCACAAATACTCGGCCCTTTGCCGCCTTTGTTCCAGCCGCCTTCGACCTGATGAGCGGCAACGGCGCCGCCCCATAAGAAATCTTTCGGTAAAGTGAGTTTTTTCACTATCATAGGCTCCAGATGAGTCAATTCTTACAGGAAATAGTACCATGCAGCCAAACGACATCACTTTTTTTCAACGATTCCAGGATGACATTCTGGCTGGGCGTAAAACCATTACCATCCGCGACGAGTCTGAATCGCACTTTAAAACGGGTGATGTGCTTCGCGTCGGACGCTTTGAGGATGATGGCTATTTTTGCACCATTGAAGTCACCGCAACCTCAACCGTAACGCTGGATACTCTCACAGAAAAACATGCTGAGCAGGAAAATATGACGCTGACCGAACTGAAAAAAGTCATTGCTGATATCTATCCCGGTCAGACACAGTTTTATGTGATTGAATTTAAATGTCTTTAAATTAAGCTCACGCCCGTTAGTTGAAATTTAATCTTTAATTTCATGAATTTTCGGAGATTAATCGCAAATCTGGATTTATTTTAGCTAACAGGTGTTCACTGGAACTATTCTCAGTTACGCTGGAGTTGCAATCACGCGCGTGCGTGTATGTTTCTCCGGAGTAAGTTATGGTTCAGAAGCCTCTCATTAAGCAAGGATATTCGCTGGCAGAGGAAATTGCCAACAGCGTCAGTCATGGTATTGGGCTGGTGTTTGGTATCGTCGGGCTAGTGTTGTTACTGGTCCAGGCGGTGGATCTCAATGCCAGCGCCACGGCGATAACCAGTTACAGCCTCTATGGCGGCAGCATGATCCTGCTGTTTCTGGCTTCAACGCTCTATCACGCTATCCCTCATCAACGGGCAAAAATGTGGTTAAAGAAATTTGACCATTGCGCCATTTATCTGTTGATTGCCGGAACCTACACGCCGTTTTTACTGGTGGGGCTGGGTTCACCGTTAGCGCGTGGGCTGATGATTGTTATCTGGAGTCTGGCGCTGCTGGGGATTCTGTTCAAACTGACCATTGCGCACCGATTTAAAATCTTGTCGCTGGTAACCTACCTGACAATGGGCTGGCTTTCGCTGATTGTGATTTATCAGTTGGCGGTGAAACTGGCGGTAGGTGGCGTGACATTGCTGGCAGTCGGCGGTGTAGTTTATTCGCTCGGGGTCATTTTTTACGTCTGTAAACGTATCCCGTACAATCACGCCATCTGGCACGGTTTTGTGCTCGGCGGCAGTGTGTGCCATTTCCTAGCGATCTATTTGTATATTGGGCAGGCGTAATTGGTACGCCTTTGTATGCTTGAAAAGACACTCCAGCGGCAGCATCCGTATCGGAATA
>NZ_BBMY01000129.1 GCF_000759775.1 Escherichia albertii NBRC 107761 = DSM 17582 | reverse complement strand
TATACCGCGTTTAGCGATTTACTTCAGAGACGCTAAAGTCATGAACATCCAGTTCAAAGGCATCGGCTAATTCACGCCATGTATGGTATTCACGACCATCAACGCTGACGTGTTCCGAATCGCGCTGACTGCGATGAACTTCGCTTTCGCTAATTTCATTGATTGCCGCCAGCAGGGCATCGACATCGACGTTGACCTCACGTTTTGCGGTTTTCATCATCTTTCCTCGCAATCGTTACTCATGTGTTGTCGCCAGCCGTTATGTCGGCCAGGCATTTCTTAAGTATAGACCGTCGAGAAAATCAGCACTCGGGTGTGCCCGGCGCTGCCAGAAAAACGAAATTGTTCTACACTGGCTCCAAAGCCACAGGAGGAAAACGATGAAGGTGAATGATCGGGTAACAGTCAAAACGGATGGCGGTCCACGTCGTCCTGGCGTGGTACTGGCAGTTGAGGAATTTAGTGAAGGCACAATGTACCTGGTTTCGCTGGAAGACTACCCGCTCGGCATCTGGTTCTTTAATGAAGCAGGGCATCAGGACGGTATCTTTGTGGAGAAAGCCGAGTAGTTTCAGTCAGCCTGGCTGGTGGAGTGCCGCCAGTCAAAATTCCCTGACAGGTAATTCACTAATAATATCACGCAGAAGGTTAAATATTTCGCTGAATAAATGTTCGCAAAAAGGCGCGATTAACGGCATTAATGCTGCCATTAATGAAATGCCGACGGTCAGGGTTAATGGAAAACCAATAACGAAAATGGATAATTGCGGGGCCATACGATTCAGTAAACCTAATGCCAGATTCAGCGTTAACAGGAGGGTAATGAGCGGTAACGCCAGCATAAAACCGTTAAGGAAGATCAGGCCTCCCGTTTTGGTGATAGCCAGAAATGCATTACTGTTCAGCGGTTCACCGCCAATGGGTAATGTGTGAAAAGTATCGACCAGCAGCGAAATCAGCCATAAATGGCCATTAAATGTCAGGAACAACAGTAGCGCCAGCATATCCATAATACGCGCTAAAACGGGCATATTGAGATGGCTGCCCGGATCGACAAACGTCGCAAATGACAGTCCCATTTGCAGACCGATAATTTCGCCGGCGGTTCGCACAGCGGCAAAGGCAAATTGCATGGTAAAGCCAAGTGCTATGCCAATCAGGATTTGCTGTACTGCTAACCACAAAGCATAGAACGAAAAAATGGGAACATCGTTGGCGGGTATTGCCGGAGTAATAGCGAAGGTGATCATCATTGCGAGGCCCAGTTTTACCCGTTTCGGCACGCTGCGTTCGCTCAAAATGGGCGCGGTGGAAATGAGCGCCAGCACGCGCAATAACGGCCAGAAATACAGATTTAGCCAGGAAAGCCATTGCTCGCTTGTGACCTGCAACATTGCATCGATTACCCAATGATATACGGCAGGTTAGTGAACAAGGTGCGAACGTAATCCAGCAACAGGTTGAGCATCCACGGTCCGGCAATAATAATGGCGATAAAGACGGCGATGATTTTCGGAATAAACGACAACGTCATTTCGTTAATCTGCGTGGCAGCCTGCAAAATACTGATGATAAGACCGGTCACCAGCGCTACCAGCAGCAATGGCGCAGCCAGCGCCAGCGCGACGTTCATCGCTTCTGTTCCCATCATCATGACCGATTCCGGCGTCATTTTTCCCCCTAACTGTAGAAGCTTTGCGCCAGTGAACCGACCAGCAATTGCCAGCCATCCACCAGCACAAACAGCATCAGTTTAAACGGCAGCGCGATGGTGGCGGGCGGCACCATCATCATCCCCAGCGCCATCAACACACTGGCGATTACCAGGTCGATAATCAGGAAAGGAATAAAAATCGTGAAACCAATCTGGAACGCGGTTTTCAGCTCGCTGGTGACATAGGCGGGTAGCAAAATACGCATCGGCACGGCTTCTGGTCCCTGCAATGGCCCGGAGTTCGCCAGTCGGGCAAACAAGGCCAAATCAGCTTCGCGGGTCTGGCGCAACATAAATTCACGCAATGGTTGCGCCCCTTTTTCCAGCGCTTCCTGCATCGAGATTTTCTCTTCGCTGAACGGTTGGTAGGCATCGACATAAATTTTGTCGATAACTGGCGACATAATAAAAAAGGTCAAAAACAGCGCCAGTCCCAGCAATACCTGGTTAGGCGGTGCGGAGAGCGTTCCCAGCGCATTACGTAATAAGCCAAAAACGATGATGATGCGGGTGAAGCTGGTCATCATCAGTAAAATCGCCGGAATGAAAGTCAGCGAGGTGATGAACACCAGAGTCTGTACCGGGAGCGACCAGCTTTGTCCGCCACCAGGCAGCGGTTGACTGGTGATGCCAGGTAGTTGTGCAAAGGTGAGGGGAGTGACCAGCCAGAAAAGGACAGGAGTGACCCACAACAGACGACGCATCAGGCGCTCCCGCTACGTTTGAGTAAATTTTTCACTACCGACTGAAAATCGGCCTGCGATACCTCTTCTGTCGGCGTTGCTGGGGGAAGTTTGTGCAACAGATTGATTTGCCCTGCGGTAACGCCGAGCACCAGACGTGCATCCTCCACATTAACCACGACCACTCGTTCGCGTGCGCCCAGTGAGACGCTGGCGCTGACTTTCAGCCCGTTGACGCTGGCGTGTTTGGGGGTGAAGCCCAGCCGTTTTACCAGCCAGGCGGCGGTCAGAATCAGGACAATAATGGCAATAAGCGCGCCGCTTACCTGTAGGAGCGGCGTGGCGGAAACCGGGGCAGAAGGTTGCACAGTAGCGTGGTTATTCATCACTAACGGCTCAGGCGGCGCATCCGCTCGGAAGGCGTAATAATATCGGTAATTCGCACGCCATATTTATCGGCAACGACCACCACTTCGCCCTGAGCGATTAAATAACCGTTGATCAGAATATCCAGCGGTTCGCCAGCCAGACCCTCCAGTGCCACTACTGAACCTTGCGTCAGGCGCAACAACTCTTTGATGGTCATCCGTGTGCGACCCAGTTCGACGGTCAGCTTAACCGGAATATCCATAATCAGGTCGATATCCTGCAACGTCCCGCTGACGTCGCCGCCACCAAACTGCTGGAACATCGCCTCAGCCGCGCTTTTATTGTTTGTTGATTTTTGTTCACTCAACGCCTCAGCCCACAGATCGTCCATTGCGCCGTTGTTGTCATCGGCCGGATTATTCAAGTCACTCATTTGGGCTGTTCCTCGTTCAGAGAATTCAAGATTGGGTTAATCAAATGTTCTATCCGTAACGCATATTGGCCGTTGAGGGTGCCGTACTGGCTGGTCAGCACCGGAACGCCATCGACGTGGGCGATGATGCGGTCGGGTTTTTCTATCGGCAGGACGTCGCTGGGTTTCAGTTTTAAAATCTGTGACAGACGCAGTGAGATATCGGCAAAGTTGGCGACCAGCTCCAGTTGTGAATGCTGCACCTGACGCACCAGGTTATCGCGCCAGTTTTGATCTTCATTACGTGAGTTTTCCTGCGGCGGATTCACCAACAATTCCCGTAATGGTTCGATCATGCTGAATGGCAGGCAAATATTAAATTCACCGGTCAGATTGCCAATTTCGACATGGAAAGGCGTGTTAACCACGATATCGTTCGGAGAGGTGGTGATATTGGTAAATTTCACCTGCATTTCCGAACGTACGTACTCCACATTCAGTGGATTAATCGCCTTCCACGCATCGCTGTAGCCTTCGAGCGCCAGCTTCAACATACGGTTGATGACGCGTTGTTCGGTATCGGTAAACTCGCGGCCTTCTACTTTGGTCGGGAAGCGACCGTCACCGCCAAACAAGTTATCTACGGCGATAAATACCAGACTCGGCGAGAACACCACCAGGCCTGTGCCGCGCAGCGGCTTCAGGTGGATAAGGTTCAGGTTGGTCGGCACCGGCAGGTTACGGGCAAACTCATGATATGGCTGAATACGGATCGCCCCAACAGTAATATCCGGGCTACGACGTAACAGGTTAAACAACCCCATGCGGAAATGGCGGGCAAAACGCTCATTGATAATCTCCAGCGCTTGCAAACGCTCGCGTACAACCCGCTGTTGCGTATTGGGATCGTACGGACGAATATCACTTTCGGTGGAAAAAGCGACAGTTGGTTCGTCTTTGACCTCATTGTCGTTATTCAGCAGTGCGTCAATTTCTGCTTGAGAAAGAATGCTATCACCCATGTCGTTATCGCAGAATAAAAGCGGTATACAGCACGTCGGTGACATCCTGTTTTGGTTGCCCGGCAACAAGCGGGGTGGAAAGCGTGGTTTTAATGGTGGCAATCAGTTGCTGTTTGCCTGGTTCAGTTGCCAGTACGGCGGCATCCTGACGTGAAAACAGCAACAACAAGCGACTACGAACTTCCGGTAAATATTCACTCAGGCGTGAACGAGTGGCTTCATCCTTCAGACGCAGGGTAATACCGATGTACAAAACGCGATCCGCATCGCCGAGGTTCACTGTGAAGGTGTCCAGTGCATAGAAGACCGGTGAGGGGGCGGCACGTTGCTGTGCCTTGTCGTCAGCGACAGCCTGATGCGAATGCCAGTAGCTGTAACCTGCGCTGGCGCAGGCCGCGAGAGTAATAAATACCAGAATCGGGAGCCAAAGCGAACGCTTGCTCTTCTTACTTATTGCGTAATCAGTCATGTGTTGCGCCCTTCCTGTGTCGCTACGGCTTATCGGCTGATTATCCTGCGTCCTGAGCGTAACAAAGCGTGGAAAAGACGCGGATTAAGGTGCTACCTCTGGCGTTAGGCGAAAATATCAACGCCGCTGTTTCCTGATACACGCCCCTGTAAAGAAGCAGGAATCGACAGCACATCGCCATCTTCGCCAGCCTGGCGCTCATGGCTTGCTGTGCGTGGACTTTGCTGTTGTTGGGAGGTCGCCTGTTGCTGGTTGCTAAAACTCTCGCCGCTGATATCGCTTTGCCCCAACTGAATGCCGCTTTCTGCCAGTTGCGTGCGCAGTACTGGCAGGGCCGCTTCCAGTGCGGCGCGTACGTGCTGATGCGGTGAAACCATCTGAATTTGCGCCTGGTTATCATCCACTTTTAGGGATATTTGCACCTCGCCCAACGCTTGCGGATGCAAACGCAACTCAGCACGTTGTTGTCCCTGGCGGGTAAACAGCGAAATATGCTGGCTTAATGTCTGTTGCCATTCGTGAGAGCCCAGCGGTGCGCTTAAAACGGGGGCAGAAGCGGTAAGGTGCGGTTGTGTCTGATGCGATGAAATTAGCGGACTGACGATAGTGACAGCAGGCGAAGGCGTACTGATAACCTCCGCGTTTGTTCGGGCTTTTGCAACCAGCGATGTTAAAGATTTCGCTGACGTGGAAAGAGCGCTGTCGTTGGCATCATCAGATTGTGCGAAGTGGATTTGCGTGGTGAGACTTTGCTTCATCTCCGGTAATGCCCTCGGCGGTGTTGCTGTTACCTTTGGCGTATTGTCAAAACCCGGCAGCATCGCAAAAAGAGCGTTCAGACTTGCGGCGACGTCTTCATTAAGGTCATCCGTTTTTTTGCCGTGTCTTTGTCTGGCGCCGCAGTTGGCGTAACCGCCTGAGCGGTGGTTAATGGTGTTATAGATTGTTCGTTGTTGATGACGGGGTGTATTTCATTCACAGGGGGCAGTAAATCCGGTTGTTTGTCTTCGGCGAGTATATCGCTGACCAGCGATTCGCCTTTTATCGGAGCGTTATCTGTCGTAACCGGAAGCTGGAGAGCAGTTTTGTCAGCCGCGGTATCGCCTGATAATGCTTCGCCCAGCAAAGCGAGAAAATCCTGCGCTGTGTTGGTGGTTTTACCGCCGGGCAGCATGGCGGCGTCAACGTCAGCGGTTATTAATGGCGCTAAGCGAATCATTCTGGTTTCCTCATGGCGGCGCGCAGGGCGAACTCATCCATCTTTTTCTGATCGAGGCGGTTTTCTGCAAGCAGCGCCGCCGTGGATTGCCGTTTCTGCAGTGTCTGCCAGACTTGCAAACGTTGTTTCTTTTCTCGCCAACCGTTCAGAGCAATATCCACTTTCTGCGTCCACTGATGAAGCTGCTGGCGATGCTGAGTAATGGCTTTTTCCAGCGTCTGAATGAACTGTTGATAGTTGATCCAGCGATGACTGGTTATTCCGGCACTCATGTCGCTGTTGAGGTTGTTGCGATATTCGTTCTGATAATCGATCAACATTTTGAGTTGTTCTTTCGCCTGCTGACATCCACGACGCATTTCACCCAGCAGACGGGCGGCATCATCCACCTCTTTTTCTGCCAGATCTTTCAGGGTTGCCAGTGCGCCATGCTCTGCCATTTGCTGTTATCTCCTGCGTTATCACACTGCCGGGAAAATATGCTCCAGTCCCTGGAGAGAGTCTTCCCAGTCCGCGCGTTCAAAAATACCTTGTTGCAAATAACCCTCAAGCTGCGGCCATAAGACAATGGCTTTATCGAGCATCGGATCACTGCCTTTGGCATAAGCACCGACGTTGACCAGATCGCGGTTACGCTGAAAACTCGACAGCAACTGCTTGAATGTGCGAACCCGCGCATAATGTTGCTCACTAATCAGCGCCGTCATCGCCCGGCTGATCGACGCTTCAATATCGATAGCCGGATAGTGCCCGGCTTCCGCCAGACGACGGGAAAGCACAATGTGACCGTCGAGGATCGCCCGCGCAGAGTCGGCAATCGGATCCTGCTGGTCATCGCCTTCGGTGAGCACGGTATAAAACGCGGTAATCGAACCGCCGCCGCTGATGCCGTTTCCGGCACGCTCGACCAGCGCCGGTAATTTGGCGAACACCGATGGTGGATAACCTTTGGTGGCAGGTGGTTCGCCAATCGCCAGCGCAATCTCACGCTGGGCCATCGCATAGCGGGTGAGGGAATCCATAATCAGCAATACATGCTGGCCACGATCGCGGAAATCTTCGGCAATGCGCGTGGCATAGGCGGCGCCTTGCATTCGCAGGAGTGGAGAAACATCCGCCGGAGCGGCAATTACTACTGAGCGTGCTCGCCCTTCGGCACCGAGGATATTCTCAATAAAATCCTTTACTTCGCGACCACGTTCACCAATCAACCCCACAACAATGACATCGGCACGGGTGTAACGCGCCATCATTCCCAGCAGCACACTTTTACCAACGCCGGACCCGGCAAACAGCCCCATACGCTGCCCGCGTCCGACGGTAAGCAGGGTATTAATTGGGCGCACGCCCGTGTCCAGCACATGCTCAATCGGCGTTCGTTGTAACGGGTTGAACGGTGGGGTGATCAGCGCGCCGGTTTCAGCCGTATCGGGGGAGGGCAGACCATCAAGCGGTTTACCGCTACCGTCCAGAACGCGACCTAACAGTGCCGGACCGAGCGGTAACTGTTTGCCGCTTTGCAGTCCTTCAGCCGAAATATTTTTGGCGTAAACACGCGCGCCGGGCAGTACGCCGTCCACTTCCTCCAGCGGCATCAAAAACAGCCGTTGACCGTTAAAACCAACTACTTCGCTTTCTACTTCGCGCGTTTCAGTGCCGTTCTGGCGCTCAATGACGCAGGTTGCGCCGAGCGGCAGTTGTAATCCTGTCGCTTCCAGCACCAGCCCGGTGGCGCGGATTAATCGTCCGTAGCGGCGCACCGCAGGCAGTTGCGCCATTTTTGCTTCAAAATTATCCAGCGAGGTTAGCCAACGTGTCAGGCGCGTGGTCATTACACCACCCCTGGTGCTGCCAGACGGCAGAGTTCTTGCCAGCGGGTGGCAACGCTGGCGTCGAGATCGCCTTCATCGGCGGAAACTTTACAGCCGCCGGGATGGAGTGTCGGATCGCCACGCAGGCGCCAGCCATGCAAACCTAAGGTTGCCCCAAGTATCTCCTCGACGCATTGCAGATCATCCGGGTGCACACGCAGTTGAGGTTTTCCGCTGAATAACGGTTCTTGCTGTAATAACTGTTGGATCTGTTTGAACAGTGCCGGGTTGTCCACCGTTGGCGTCTGACCGATCACCTGACGTGCCGCCTCCAGCGCCATTTGCATCAGGCGCGAGGTAATCACGCTATCAAGCGCATCGAGAGTGGTCTGAAACTCACTGACCAGTTGCTGCATCCGGGCATGAATCGGTGCTTGTTGAGATTTCGCCTCTGCCAGACCCTGTTCCAGCCCCTGGGCCAGACCGTCCTGATAGCCTTGTTCGTGACCTTGCTGGCGACCTTCAGCAATCCCCGCCTGATAGCCTTGCTCATGGGCCTGCATTTGCAGTTGCGCCAGTTGCTGCTCAAGACTGGGGCCGACCTCTTCAGTGACGGTTTCTTCCGGCGCCATTAGCGGCACAAACTCTGTTTGTGGCGGCGCGAGATCGTCCGGCATCCAGGTTTTCCACGGCAGATTATCAGACATAAGTATCCTCGCCGCTGCCAATCACCATCTCGCCGGTTTCGGCAAGGCGGCGCACAATCAGCAGAATCGCTTTCTGCTCGTTTTCGACTTGCGACAGACGCACCGGACCACGGTTGGCGAGGTCATCGCGCAGGATATCGGCGGCACGTTGCGACATATTGCGCAGGAATTTCTCACGTAGTGGCTGCCCGGCGCCTTTCAGGGCGATCAGCAGTGGTTCAGAATCTACTTCCTGCAACAGACGCTGGATGCTGCGATCGTCGACATCCACCAGATTTTCGAACAGGAACATTTCGTCGATAATTTTTTGCGCCAGTTCGCCGTCGAATTCGCGTACCGCGGTAATAACCGCTTCTTCCTGCTGAGTTTTCATCAGGTTGATAATTTCAGCCGCCGTTCTCACGCCACCCATTTTGCTGCGTTTGAGGTTTTGTCCGTCGAGCAGGCCATTGAGCACTTCAGTCAGCTCCGCCAGTGCGGCAGGCTGCACGCCGCCAAAGGTGGCGATTCGTAGCATCACATCGTGGCGCAGACGCTCATCGAACAATGCCAGAATATCAGCGGCCTGAGCGCGTTTCAGATGCACCAGGATGGTAGCGATAATCTGCGGATGCTCATCACGAATCAGATCTGCGGCGCTCTGTGGTTCCATAAAGTTGAGCGTTTCAATACCGCTGGCGGTATTGCGGGTTTCGAGAATATCTTCCAGCAGGCTGGCGGCTCGCTCTTCGCCAAGCGCTTTCACCAATACCGTGCGCAGATAATCGTTGGCGTTGATATTCAGTGCGGCAAATTGTTCAGCCTCTTGCTCAAACTCCGCCAGAACTTCGGTGAGTTGCTTGTTGGAGATCTGCGCGACGTTAGCCATTGCTGCGCTCAGGGTTTGTATCTCGCGCGGGGAGAGGTGCCTGAACACCTCTGCCGCCCGGTCTTCGCCGATGGTCATCAGCAGGATGACGCTCTTTTCGGTGCCTGTCAGGTTACTCATGATCGTTATTTATCCACTGGCGAATGACCAGCGCCACCACGCGCGGATCGTTATCAGACATTTCACGGATACGCTGGCTCATCACCTCTGCGCTCATCCGCTGGTTAGCGCGACGCTGCTGAAGTTGTTCATCTTTGCTCAGGCGCACTTCCACCGCATCTTCCACTTCCTGGCGGGCTTGTGCCTGTTGCTGTACGGTTTTTACCGCCTCGGCGCGACGTGTTAACTGCGGACGTACCGCTTTTCGCCACAGTAGCCACGCCACCAGCAGTACAAGCAACCAGCGTCCGGCGCTCAGTAACTGATCGATAAACGCCTGTTGTTGCCAGAACGGCAGTTCTCCACTGCTTTCGTTACTGCTATTGAACGGCGAATTGACGACATTGAGCGAGTCACCGCGTTTTTCAGAAAAGCCCATCGCCTCGCGGGTCAGATCTTCAATCTGTTTCATCTGTTCGGTGCTTAATGGCAACGGTTTGCCATCGGGTAGCGTTTTGTCATTCACCACCACCGCAACAGACAGACGCTGCACATCGCCCACGTTCATTTTGGTATGGCGAATAGTGCGATCGACTTCGTAGTTGCTGGTTTCATTACGCTGTGTGCTACGTGGCCCACTATTGCTGGTGGTGCTGGTCTGTTGCTGGCGATTATTTTGAGTTGTCGGAGGCGTACTGATTGGCGCGTTATTCGCAGGCGCGGGTTGATTCGACAACGCCCCCGGCACGCCGCCGGGATAACCGGAACCGCTTTGTTCGCTCTCATTCAACTGGCGGGAACGGAGCGCAGTCTGGGATTCATTGCCATTGGGGCGATACTGCTCTTCCGTTTGCTCTTTACTGGCGAAATCCAGTTGTGCCGTCACCTGAGCGTGAATATTGCCATTGCCGACAATCGGCGTGAGGATCGCCTCAATACGTTGCTGGATACGGCTTTCAACATCGTTGGCATATTTTAACTGGATATCATTGAGGTCGCGTTCACTGCTGTTTGACTGGGTTAACAGATGCCCCCCCTGATCCACCAGTGTGATATTGCCAGTCGGCAATCCAGCAACCGCGCTGGAAACCAGATGCACAATGGCGCTAATTTGCCCTTCATCGAGAGCGCGGCCTGGTAACAGATTTACCGTCACCGATGCAGAAGGCGATTTTTGCTCGCGGACAAATAAAGAAGGTTTCGGCAGCGCCAGATGCACGCGCGCCCCTTTTACCGGACCGATCGTTTCGATGGTACGGGAAAGTTCGCCTTCCAGCGCCCGTTGGTAATTCACCTGTTCGCTAAACTGGCTGATGCCAAATTTTTCCTGATCGAGAAGCTCAAAACCAACCGCGCCGCCTTTCGGCAGACCTTGCTGTGCCAGACGCAAGCGCAATTCATGAACTTTATCTGCCGGAACTTCAATGGCGCCGCTGGTTTCACTGACACGGTAAGGAATATTCATCTGCGTCAGTTGGCTGACGATCGCGCCGCCATCCTGATCGGAAAGATTGCTGAATAACGTGCGGTAATCAGGGGCTTTTGCCCATAAAACCAACGCGACCATGACCGCCACTGCTGCGGAACCGGCTACAATCAATGGAATTTTCGGGTTCGCACGCAGGCGATTAAGCCACTCAAGAGATTTCGTCTGGGCTGCAGTCGCATTCATTGCGCACCTCGCGGTAAATGATGGACGGCGTTATTGGCAAAGTGGAACAAGACTCACTCCCGGGTCAGCAAACTCGAAAATTGACGGTCTCATTATTTGGACTTTCTTTTTTTTCTATCCGCCAATAAACCCGATTTTTTATCGTTAATTAGCGCCTTTGTCTTATTGACTTGCTGGTAGGCTTTGCTAACAGAAATTATCCGGGAGATGAATATGGCAGCCATACAGGGTATTCAAAGCGTTATCAGCCAGTTACAGGCGACGGCGATGAGCGCCCGTGTACAGGCGTCACTGTCGCAACCGACTATCAGTTTTGCCGGGCAGCTTCATGCTGCGCTCGATCGCATCAGCGATACGCAAAACGCAGCCCGCGTGCAGACTGAAAAATTTACTCTCGGTGAGCCAGGTGTGGCGCTAAATGATGTGATGACCGATATGCAAAAAGCCTCGGTTTCTATGCAAATGGGGATTCAGGTACGTAATAAGCTGGTGGCGGCGTATCAGGAAGTGATGTCTATGCAAGTGTAGGTTGTGTAACGTGTTGACTATGCTTGTTTAATGGCATCCTATCCCACAGCCGGGGCATGGATGGGGCAAAACCACTCAATTTCTGAGTTTAAAATGGATGACTGAATATGTGAAACGCGACACGCGTGAAGCGGATGATGTGCTGGTATTCGGGATTGTGATTTACTTTGATCGGCGATGAAAAGAAAATCCGCCGAGTAAGGCTTGATTTTTTTGTGGGATGTTTATTAAAAATATCTCCGCATGGTGAATCCCCCTGTGCGGAGTGACTAAATGATCGAGTTTTCAGGACATGTAGCGGATTCAGTTTGATCATTACAGAACTCACCGGGAGGCGCCATGCGTACATCACAAATGCTATTCCTTATCATCATTTTTCCTGTAGTTTCAGGCTGCGCATGGCGCAGCTTTTTTTTTACACACTGACTATCGTGTCGCAGGTGGAATTGTGAGTCGCTTCGCCTGACGATAAAAAAGAAATTAGTTGAGTAAGGCTTGATTTTTTTGCGGGATGTTTATTAAAAATAATCCCGCATGGTGAATCTCCCTGTGGAGGAACTAAATGATCGAGTTTTTGGGACTCGTAGCGAGTTCAGTTTGATCATTGCCGAACTCATGGGAGGCGCCATGCAAACATCACTAACGTTCTTCTATCTTATCGTTTATTCCTGTGGATTTTTCAGCTGCGCATAGCGCAGCTTTTTTTTATCCATTCAGGCGGCAGGAAGATGGCTATCCTGTGATTTTCTCCTGCCACTGTTCAGGCCTTTAACGCCATTTACTCATGAAAGAAATTCGATGCTGATTAAACATCATGATGTTGTCTGTACCGCTCTGTTGTCAGACCGGGAATCTTTGATGCGTACAGTGATGAGTGGCTGACCATTAATAATGGATTTTGTTTGAGGCGAATAGTGCAGAAGTGGTGCCTGCATCATAATGAATAAAAAGAGCCAGCGTCCGATCTGAAAGACGCTGGCTAAAGGCCTTAATATGCTTGTGGCGACCAATTTTTCACAGATAGCAATGATGCCTGTCAATATATTATTTACGGGGGAATTTTTTCAGCTACAGATGCTCTTTATTAAGGATAAAAAAATAGCCAGCCCCGGAGATCATAGATGAGGGGCCGGCTAAAAGGGTAGATGTACTTCACATGATACTTATAGGTAGCCACGCATTTTTGACAGATAGTTATCGATGTTGTCAATATATTATGAGCATTTTGTAAGAAGCATATTTACTGCTGTATAAACTTTAGCGGCTTCGTTATGCGGGGTATGGGCTTTAACGGAGCAAAAGCTTGAGGGGGTAAAGAAGCTTTATCAATGACTTTAGCTGGATATCAGCAGAATTCCGTAAGTTCAGCGAAAGTTACGAAGCAGACGCAATGTTGTAATGCTGTAGTACATAAAGTAGTCAGCATACCCGGTCGCTATCTCAAATTCTGGGGTAGAGCGAAAAAAACTCAACTGCGTACAAAACAGAAATGTCTGGAGAATCTATAGCCATTTTTATTATCGGGAGGCGATAAAAGTAAATTAATTTACTAAAAAAATAGTTTTGCTGCGGTAGTTATTATTTATTAGCGTATTTATATTAATTGAACTATATCACAGTTTTGTATCATTTTTTTCATTATCATCTTGTTAAGGGAAGTTGAATTTGTCGATTGATGACAGTGGATAATTGGAGGTCATTTATGATACATGATCACCAGGCAGAATGCCTGGAGAAGAAAGGATTGTATCGAAGAGCAGCTGAACGATGGGCAAAAGTGATGGTACAGCTAAGTGATGACCAGAAAAGGAAAATAGCAGCGCAAAAACGAGCAGAGTGTTTGCGTAAGGCGCGCCGAACTCCAGTTTCGCCGGTGAATCTGACAGAAATAAAACAAGCGGTAAACAAGTTGCATTCTGAATTGGGGATGGGTTTTGAAGAGCGACGGGTGTTCCGACGTTATAAAGGGCAAGGGGGATAAGACACATTCGGAATTTTGTTGCCCAAAAATGCTAAAAATAATTGAGAGTGTAATTTCTCTCTATTAATTTTAACGCTAGTTCCTGACGGATACTAAACTTTATAAAACCGCAGATACATTTTTATGCGGAAATGTGTCTGCGGGAGAGCTTGTTGCTTATGTGTAATTAAATTATTAAACAAAATCTATGTAAGCATTAGGGTGACTCATATGCGTGCTCTAAGCAAAGATAAGATCGCTATCCTGTCTGGAAGGTAATGAGGTATAAGTATGAAGGTTGAGTGTTGGTTCTGCTTCTCTCACGAGTCTATCTCTTATCATTGTTCTGACTGAGACCTGGGTACACAGATTATCATCACATGGCATTTTTTGATTCTTTTTATATTCATATCATCAACGGACTTATTAATTACCTATAAATAAGTCTTTACGGTATTAAGATAGGACGTTTATTTTGGGTATGAAGGTATTACTTCTGGGGAATATGCTTCCTGGAAATAATAATTGGATATATGTTTATTGAAACCAGGTATGTAAATTTTCTTTATTATTTATTAATTGGCTTTATGATAAATGATGGGAGAGACAGAAACATCGAAAAATCGCTCATTTGCGTACCAGCTTGTTTGTTTTTACACTATTTTCGGCTATGAATCGCTGGCAACAATTATCAACCAGAACATTCACTATCGTTGCAATAATGATAAAGGTAAAGGAACAAGACTGTTGTGATATTCCCGCTGCTGATAACAGCGGGAATTAAAAATTACTTCTGAATCAAATAACGAATGGTTGGCCCGTCTTGCTGGATATCCAGCACGGTATAACCGTGGTGG
>NZ_BBMY01000130.1 GCF_000759775.1 Escherichia albertii NBRC 107761 = DSM 17582 | reverse complement strand
GTGACAAGAACCCGCGAAGAGCCAGTTTTTCCGGCCTACGGCCACTCCCCGTAAGGCGTTCTCTGCGATGTTGTTGTCGATTTCCACCCAGCCATTGCTGCAGTACACGTTCAGGCTGTCCCACTGTTTCAGCAGGTATGTGAACGCTTTTGCCGTATCCGAGTGACGCGACAGTATTTTCATCTGTTGCTGTATCCAGTCATACAGTGACTGCATCAGGGGGGCCGCTCTGGCTTTTCTTGCCGCCAGACGCTGTTCTGCTGAACAGCCCCGGACTTCTGCCTCGATGACATACAGTTCACCGATACGCTGCAGGGCTTCCGTGGTGATGTCGGTTGGCACTCTTGCATGCACATCGTGGATTTTTCTCCGGGCATGGGCCATACACGCGGCTTCCGTTATTCTGCCGGATTCGTATAACGCCCGGTAACCACCGTAAGCATCGGCCTGAAGCACACCGCCGTAACCGGCCAGGTGATTCTGTGGATGGATACCTTTCCGGTCCGGGCTGTACGCGAACCAGACCGCCGGGGGGCATCTGTGAACCGGCGTTACGGTCATCACGGACGTAAACCCACAGCCGGGCAGTCCTTGTTTTACCACTGCCCGGCTCCTGGACCGGAACGGGGATATCATCCGCATGGACTTTACCGGGCATCAGCACATACTGGCGCAGCACGTCATACAGCGGCTCCAGCAGTTCAGCAACGGCACCGGTCCAGCGCCCCAGCGTGGCGCGGCTCAGTTCCACGCCCTGACGACGGTATATTTCTGACTGGCGGTATAACGGCAGATGGTCTGCATACTTCCCGGTGGCAACATGGGCCAGAAGCCCCGCGTCGGCATAACTGCGTGCAATGGGTTTTGAAGGCACCGGTGCCTGCACGATATGGTCGCACTGGCAACAGGCCAGTTTCGGACGTTGTGTTTCGATAACCTTAAAGGCGCTGCTGATAAGCTCCAGTTGCTCTGACACATCACATCCCAGAGGACTGAGGTCACCACCACAGGCCGGGCAGCATTTCTCTTCCGGCCGGATGATCCGGGTTTGAACTGAACCCCAAAACCTGGACAGTTTCAGTTAACCGGCTTTTTGATACTCAGTCCGGTATTCTACCGGGCTGAGTCCCCCAAGACTGAGTTTTATTCTTTTTTGATTCCAGTAAGTTATGTATTCGTTAACGGCATTTTCCAGCTCTTCTACATTTCTGTAGTCCCGGCGATAGTACATTTCTTCTTTCAGGTGACCAAAGAAGTTCTCCATTACCGCATTATCAAGGCAGTTGCCCTTGCGCGACATGCTCTGCACTAACCCTCTGTCCGCCAGGGCGGGACGGGGATGCTGACGATTTCCTGGACTCATCAGGAGATGAAACATGTTTACTGAAGAACAAAAAATTCGCGCCATTGAGCTTTATTTCAAATATGGTAAGAAACTGGCCCCCGTCGTACGCGAACTGGGGTACCCTTCGAAAAGAAATCTGCGGCGTTGGATCCGTTCATGGGAAGCAGGTGGCGGAGTAAAAGAATCCATTCGTCATAAGCCCCGTTACACAGATGAGCAAAAACAGGTTGCCGTTGAACATTATCTTAACCACGGCTGCTGCCTGGCGTTTACCAGCAGAACTCTGGGTTATCCCTGCACCGATGTGCTCGTTCGCTGGGTTAATGAACGTTACCCCGACAGACGACGTATATTTACCAGTAAGACCAATCCGGTTGCACCCTTTGAACCAGAAGTCAAACGTCAGGCTGTCATGGCACTCTGTACACGACAAGGATCAGCCAGTGAAATCGCCAGGCGTATTGGTGTCAGTCGTGCGGTATTGTATAAATGGAAAGATGAAATTATCGGCAACAGTGCTTACCAGACTATGCGTAAACATAACGCCCCTTCCCTGGAGGCAGAACGCGATGCGTTGCGGGAGGAAGTCGCCCGACTGAATCAGGAAATACGCCGCCGGCAGATGGAGCTGGATATTCTGAAAAAAGCGGAGGAAATCATAAAAAAAGCCCCGGGCATCAGTATCAGTCACCTGAACAACAGAGAAAAAACAAAGATTACTGATGCCCTGAGACAAACATATCCCCTGACAGAATTACTGCGTGTTCTGGGTCTTGCCCGTAGCAGTTATTTTTATCACCGTGCTGCACTGAAGGCCGGCGATAAATAAGCCACGATACGTACGATGCTGACAGATATCTTTAATAGTAACTACCAGTGTTATGGCTATCGTCGCTTACATGCGATGCTCAGGCATGAGGGGGGTCGGCTATCAGAAAAGGTTGTACGCAGACTTATTGTGGAGTAACAGCTTGTCGTCAGCCGTAACCGTCGTCACCGCTACAGCTCATATTGCTGAGAAATCGGACTGGCTCCGGATAACCTTATCGCCATAGATTTTAAGGCGGAGCAACCTAATCAGAAATGGCTGACAGATATCACGGAGTTCCAGCTTCCTGCAGGAAAAGTCTGGCTATCACCGGTGGTGGACTGCTTCGATGGAAAAGTTGTGAGCTGGTCTCTCAGTACACGTCCCGACGCAGAACTGGGTAACACCATGCTGGATAACGCTGTCGAAACGTTAAATGCTGGCGAACGACCGGTGATACACAGTGACAGAGGTGGGTATTATCGCTGGCCAGGCTGGCTGGAAAGAGTGAATGCAGCAGGTCTTATTCGCTCAATGTCCCGTAAAGGATGTTCACCTGATAATGCCGCATGCGAAGGCTTTTTCGGCAGACTGAAAACGGAAATGTATTATGGGCGTAAATGATCGGGCATCACGCCAGAAAAGTTCATGCAGCAAGTGGATGCTTACATCAGATGGTATAACGAGCGGCGTATAAAATTATCGCTGGGTGCCGTCAGCCCCAAAATGTACCGCCAACAATGCGGGCTGGAATGATAAAGCAGTCCAGGAAATCGTCCGCATCCCCAAAACGGTCAAACATCGTGGCGTTGACAACGTTGAAAGCCATTCAGTAATCTGCTCTTTAAACCCCGGGCTTGCGGGCCTCGTATGAATAAATGAGCTGAAACACGCACTGGCAGTCCCGGTAGCGGAACCGGTTATGTCCTTTTGGGTTCTTCCCATGAAGATAAACCTGAGCAGGCTGACAACGGGGGCAATGAACGGTAATGCTGGCCATAGGTAAACCTCAAAGTGAGCATTATACATCGCATTCAACTGGGAGGCATTACCGTTGTGTTTACCCATCGGGTATTGACTGCTGGTTATTGCTGGTTTTAATTTTTCAAAAAGGTTTAGACTTGTTTTTGTTTGCTAAAGAAAAGCATATGTGCGGTAGCCTTATTCGTAAGGCCTCCAGAAGCTAATGTAACAGACAATTCAGGCATAAGGGGGAATATTTTTATTATTATATTAAAAACAAAGATGTTATTATAGCCCTGATACTAAAGCACCGCCTTACCCATAGCAGATAAATCACAGGAAATTCCACATATATCAGTAATGATTGCAAGATTAGAGATTTTACAGCTCTCTGGTTTTTCATCTGTCCTGTAAGATCGTATTTTTAGAATGCAAATGTATATTACAGAAACATCTGATGTTCATTAGATATTTATATACATTAGGAGGAGATAATACAGGCATATAAATCGAATACAACCTGAAAATTAATATGATTTTTCATAAAAAAGTTTCTATTACCCCCCATGAGCTTTTAGTTTTTTAATGTTTTATCTTCATTTAGATATAAATGTATTTTATGTTGAGGTGTATTTATGAAAATACCAGAAAAGATTCTTTTCAATCCTGTCAATAATGCTCTCTCAGGGCAAGAGAAACAAAAAAAATCGAGCGACACCACAATTTTTCAAGAAAATTCTCAACGCAATATCAGGCCGGTAAGAACAGCATCAGAAGCCCAACTACGCTTCTTTGACAAAATTGTGTTGAAAGAAAATTCTCTAGAAGATGTTGTTACTATTGGAAAAATGATTCAGAAAGAAATCCAGGGATATGAGCACCGAACATTCTCACCAGCCCATCATACAGGCAACTGGAAATCCTCGTTGTTACATAACGCATTACTTGGGCTATCGAATTTTTATAATGGTCTGCGGGAAACAGAAAACCCCCACTCTTTAAATAGATATGATATAAAAAGCACAAAATCTTTCAGAGATAATCTCGTTTCAAAAATAAGCATTTCCAGAGATGCTTCTGATACAGAAATAAAACATATTGAACATGCAATAAAATCACAAAATAATATAAAAAAAAGTAATAACTCACTAAAAACAAAGAATATAGCCAGTAACAATATATTGAATAAAATAACAACGGAATCAGAAAACGATAGCCAACCTTCCCTATCATATAAATTACTAAAAAGAAAAAAACGCTCTCCTGTAGTTGAGAAAAATACTCAACACATGCTAACACCAGAAAATTTTGACCAGAGGCTTCCACTTAGCGACGAACAGAAAAATAGCCATAAAACAGAGATCATAGGAATAAAGAAAGCCATTACGGGCTACAATCAATTAAAGGAAAAAAATAGTCGTGAAGGTTTGAAATTTCTACAGGCGCAAGCTGACTTATTAACAAGTCTCAAGGAGAAAATTCCCACTGAAGAAACGGCCTCTAAAAATATAGAGGCAATGATAGCAGATATAAAAAAGGAATACTATTCACATACCGTAGATATTGAGAAAAACATTCATGCTATATGGGTAGCAGGTTCCCCACCTGAAAGTATCACTGACTATATCAAGGCTTTTCTGAAAACCTATGATGACTTTAATTATTATCTTTGGGTTGATGAAAATGCTTTTGGTGCGGCAAAATTTACCAGTATATTAAAACAAATTGCTTTTGATTTAGCATGTAAAACTATACAACAGAACACCCAGCAAAAAAATATTGATTTCATTAACAAATACAATGGAATAAGAGAAAAATACAACAATAGTCAATCAGGACAACAGGAGTATTTGAATCAACTTAGAGAAATTTATAATGATTATCAAAAAATAGCCACCCCCCTGAAGCACAGGTTTAACGCACTTTTTTTAAAAAACATGATCAAACTCCAGGATGACTTCTTCAACCACTGTATTGTGAAAGGAGTTACAGAAATCAATGATAAATTTCGAATAAATTATCTCCAAAATGTGATTAAGCTATCTGAGGATGATATTAATAGCTTTTACAAAACTATTAATATCAATAAAGGAACAGTAAAAAAAATCATTCATGACTTACAGAGTGAGTTTGGTGAAACTCGTATTTCAATTAAGGACGTTAATACTTTAACGTCTTTATCAAAGGCAGAAAATAATCATAACTATCAAACGGAAATGCTACTTCGCTGGAACTATCCTGCCGCCTCAGACCTGCTCAGAATGTATATTCTTAAAGAGCATGGTGGCATCTATACTGATACAGATATGATGCCTGCATATTCTAAACAAGTGATTTTTAAAATCATGATGGAAACAAAAGGAGATAATCGTTTCCTGGAAGACTTAAAGCTACGTCGTGCAATATCTGATGGTGTGTTAAGGCATGTTAATAAGCAAAGCCTAGATGATGTCAACTATGATGGAATCAATGATGCAGATAAAAAAGTTATTAGAAATATATTAGCATCAATATCTAAACTACCTGAAGCTAATATTTTCACTAAGATCGACACAACTATCCCACGCGATACAATGCCCATTCTTCGTCGCTACCATCTATGGACCAATGGATGGAATATTCGTGGACTCAATGGGTTCATGCTATCACATAAAGGTAGTGAGGTGGTTGATGCTGTTATCGCAGGCCAGAATCAGGCTTACAGGGAACTAAGGAAAATAAGAGATAATGTCCAGAGTGAAATATACTTCAAACAGACTGATGACATATCTTCACTCCCAGATACAGACAAAGTTGGGGGGATACTGGTAAAAAAATACCTTTCCGGGAGTCTTTTTTCCAAGTTCAGACAAGATACTATTATTCCGGAAGCGCTGAGTACCCTTCAGATATCCGGTCCGGATTTGATTCAAAGAAAAATGCTGCAATTTTTCCGAAGCAGAGGAGTTTTAGGTGAAGACTTCATCAATGATAAAAAACTAGGTGATAAAGCTTATATTGGTGTATACAAAACAACAGGCACAGGAAAATATGACTGGTTAAACCCTGTGTCGATTGGCATCAACGATGTCACACCAGCAGATGAAAGTACATGGTGCATAGGAAAAGGCCGGTGTGTTGATGACTTCATGTTCAAAGATGTTTCAACAATAAAAAAAGAAAATCTTCCGGAATTATTCTTAACCAAAATAGATACTAATACGTTTTTCTCTCAGTGGCCCACTAATGCCAAGAAAAACCTACAAAAAAAGATACAGATCCTTGCTGAGCGCTATAATGATTTGATTGATGCATCAGACATCAACTTTAAAAAACTGTATGAAACAGATCAAATGATCCATATACTTATGGAAGAGGTAAATGATGATATAGCAAAAAGGTCTTTATTTTCACTACAAGTACAGTTAGCCGAAAAAATCAGGAGGATGAATATTCCCGTAGAAAACAAAATTAATATTTACCCTGACTTATATAAAAACATCGACGATGACCTTAGGATGTCAATAAAAGCCTTCCTTGCAAGCAATCCACACACACAAATAAATATCTTTTACAGTGATAAAACTGAGCATACTCTTTTTATAAAGGAATTATTCTCCTTCGCGGTTATGGAAAGGGAGTTAAAATACATTCTTAATGATATGAGTAAGAATAAGACTCCTGAAAATTGGGAAGGGAGAGTCATGTTACAAAGATATCTTGAATTAACAATGAAAGATCATCTTGGCTTACTATCTTCTCAGGAGGCAAATACACTTCTTGAAATAGCTGGTTTTATTTATGAGAATAATTTTTTGAAAGAAAAGGTAGAAGCTGTAAAAGATAATATAAATTCACATGAACTTTACTTTGAGAAAATAAATAAAGACTCCAATATATGGCAAGACTTGTCTACGAAATCACAAAAAATTAAACTTGTTAAACAGTTAAAAGAAATATCAGGCAATACTGACAGCAGCATTGATTATTATTACTACCTTGAAGCATTCGAAAAGAAATATGTTGAAAACATTCATGAGAAAATACAAAAAATCAATGAGGAATTCAAAGGGAATCCCCGTATAGCTATCCATAATATGGATAAAGTGGTCTATAGCGGACATATACTTGATCGTCTACATCGTGAAGGATATGTATTTTCTGACTTAAACATCCTCTCCCGTTATACAATGACTGGACTAGGAATAACAGGAGTGCATACTGCAGAGAGTCTGCTACCGGCACCTTCCTCTGCCTTAATCAACATATTAAAAGAGCACTACAGTACAGATGATATTAGTGAGAAGTTACCACTGATATATAATCATATATTGGATAAGAAAAAAACAGAATTAATCCCTGTTGAAGTTATAGAAAAAATATCACAATTATCGCCAAATGAATTGCTGACGCCTGTACCCGGTCAAAATGTTAATCCTCTGGGGATGGGCTACTCATCCAATAACGGAAAAATTACAGAGCAGGTGATGGTCAGTGCTGCTGATGGTTTTGACAATCCGGCATCTGAGGTTATGAATTTATATATTGAGGATTTATATAAAATTCATATAAACATGCGAGAAAAAACACTAAATGAACATAATCTTCGCCAACTTCTGCAAAACTCTGTATCTTCATGTTTTTTGAGTGATCAGAATATTAATAAATTGCTCAGTGAGGCAGAAAAAAGACCTTATCAGTCTTTAACAGAAATACATCAGCATCTCTCTGGATTACCAACTCTTGCTGATGCAGTCCTTCCCTTACTCTCTGCCGCATTACCCGGCACGGGTAGGCTATTGCGTCGAGAGCAGGAGTACGGGCGACCACCAGTTACAGTAATACAGGATTCCAGTTTTGTTCTCCCTTATAATTTCAAAGGTATTGGCTTTAATGAAAATATTATATCCTCTGCACCAGTAGTATCTTCATTACATTTTATCGTGGAACACGCTAAATATACCCTGCTCTCATGGCCAGAATTTTATCGCCAACATGCACAGAGATGGTTTGAAATGGCTAAAGGATATGGCAGCCAGAATATCGACTTTCACCCTCAATCACTTTTGATCTCTCAGGAAGGACGCTGCATGGGGATGGCCTTACTTTATCTCCAGACTGAAAATACCGCTCATTATCGCATTCTCCAGGAAAACCTGATGACAGTCAGTGCTCTTCATCAGACCTATAAGCGCGATAAGTTGCCTCTGACAGAAGATGATAAGGCCATAATGGCCAGAGCTTATCGTCTGATTGAAATGCTGCAGTATCAGGGAAACAAACATATTGCCGACAAATCGCTACTACAGAAGGCAGTATGGAATCCAAAAAACCTAACCCAACTGTTTCATGAGAAAGGCGTTAAACGTGCTCTAATAACCACGCCTACCCATACACTGGTGCTACAACAACTGGAAGATATTTTCCGGGTCACTGATCCAAACTTTGGGCATGCAGATTTCTTTTCTCCTTTGGATGCACTAAAGTTTATTGAAGCTGGCATACAATTAACCCCGACGCTTCAGGAATATTATGGCTTATTAAACAAAGACATTAGTGAACATATACAAGTACATTATGCCGATTCAGATATGATCTGGAACAAGCTGCTGCCAGTTAATGATGCTGGACTGAGCACCCGCCATCAGCACACCACTGCTGACCGTCTGACGAATCTGGCTGAACCGGTCGCTGTTGCAGGTATCTCCCTGCCAGTAAAAACACTTTATGATATCGGAGCCACCCTTGACGGCCGGCGTATCACTTCTCCCCCCACTCCGGAGCAAATCCCCTCTCTGCGTCTGAACGGTGATGTGCTGCATGATTATCTGTCCCGCACAGTTCTGACACCAGAACAGGCTGATAACATACGAAAAATTCTGCAGACTCAGGGACTGTATAGCGGCACCCGGCCCATCGATCCGGATATGATTAACGGGACACTCGATGATATGGTCTCCTCACAGGTTCGCCTGCAACGGCAGGCGACACGGATAAAACAGCAACTCGCCGGCGTACTGGAAACTCTGCAGCAACGCTTCCAGAGTATTACCCGCTCATCCGGTCGTCATCTTTCTGCTGAGCATATTGAGCTGACTGATGCCGGGAGCGGGCGATTCACCCTTCAGGTCCGTGATGATGAAAAACAACATACAGTTTCTGTGGAAGCACCAGAAGTAGTATCCCGTTTTCAGAAACTTTCTTCCATGCTTTCGGCCCTGCCTGCCAGTGGGGTCATGGATTTCGATCTCGGTATGAGTGTGGTTGGTATTGTTCAGTATGCCCGCATGCTACAGCAGGGGCAGGAAAGCAATGTTTTGGCTCATGTCAACCTGGCTATGGACGCCAAACAATTAGCCGAAGCCACTCTCGGTAGCATGATTCAGATTGCCGGGAATAAATTCCTGAATACAGAGGGTATTCAGGGATTCAGACTGGAAAGTGCCATGGCTGCAGGTCTGCGCTCAGCCGCAACTCGTACCGGAGGCACAATGGGCAAGGCGCTCTCCGCCAGTGCCCGCGTTCTTGAACTTCCCGTACTGGAAACCGCTCTTGGTACCTGGAATCTGTACAACAGTGTCACTCAGCTCCAGCAGGCCACACGCCATTCTGATATTATGGCGGCCCGGGTACAGGTCGCCTTTGACTCCATCTCTTTGGGACTGACGGTTGCTTCTGCGGTCTTTCCTCCTCTTATTATTGCTACCGGGCCTGTGGCCGCTATTGGTATGGGGGCTCCCGCTATTGCCCGCAATGTGGCACTGAAAGAAGAGCGCTATGAACAATGGCTGAAATATAAAAAATTCCTGACTGACGGCAGTAAACACATTGTCGTGGCCTCTCCGGAAAGAGGTGTGCTGGATTTCTCCGGAAACCAGGTACTGGGGAAAATGGAACTGGATCTGCGACAGTCTCCCCCTGTCCTGCGGGGAGAAAGCTCTTTTAACGCTGGCCGAAAAATCGGTCATCGTCCTGACCTAGGGGACTGGCAAATTCGTGAGAAGGTGGGCTATGCCTATAGCATCAGCCCCTACCACGCCCTGGCACACGGCTACGCCAACAGTAAATGGCCCCGGACCCTGCCGGAAATCCCTGCGGGAGAGTATGACACCATTATTCTGGGCTACAGTCACCAGTATAAGGCCAGTACTGAAATAGAATATCTGTCCAACAAAGTGGTCTGGCGGGAAGCAGTCGCGGACAGCAATTCCCGTGACTGGCGTCCTCCACTGGAAGTGCTTAACAGTCAGTGTTCCGTGACGGCAGGAGAGCGGAAGACCACCATACTTCCCCTGAGGGTGCTCAGCGACCTGACACCGGAACGCACAGCACAGGCAATATCACTGAAAGATTACAGGTTCATACTGAAAGGGGGGACCGGAGGCCTGACTGTTCAGGTCGGTGGTGCGGGATATTATGATATTGATGCAAATCCTGTGGCAAAAGAAAATACGCTCTCTTTTCGCGGGCTACCGGAAGAGTTTCCGCTCGCCTTTGATTTATCAAAACAAACACAGTCGGTCATGCTGAAAACAACGGACGGTGAGGTGCCGGTAATGACCATCACCCAGAAGGGAATAAACACCCTGGTCGGTACAACGGCCGGCGAAAACTGGCTAACGGGTAACGATAAGGACAATACCTTCCATACGAGCTCTGGTGGCGGTACTGTCATCTCTGGTGGAGGGAATAACCGCTATATTATCCCCCGCGATTTAAAAACTCCGCTGACACTGACGCTGTCTAATAGCTCGGTCTCTCACGAGATCCTTCTGCCAGAAACAACTCTGACAGAATTAAAACCTGTCGCCTTTGAGCTGAGTCTGATTTACTGGGCCGGGAACAATATAAAGGTTCAGCTGGAGGATGAGACACAACTGAACCGTTTTGCCGGAAACTTCAGGGGGCATACCAGTGATGGCATTACTCTGGAGGCGGTTTCCCAGGAAAATGGTATTCAACTGGGGGTTTCATCATGTGATGTTCAACGCTGGCAGGCTGTTTATCCGGAAGAAAACAACAGACCAGACGCCATACTGGACAGGCTGCATGATATGGGATGGAGCCTGGCCCCCGAGGTCAGGTTCCGGGGAGGAGAAACATCTGCCAGCTATGACCCCCTGAACCGTCAGCTCGTTTACCAGCTTCAGGAGCATTACTCGGAATTCAGGCTGACCGGCAGTCGCCATTACACCACGGCTGTAACCGGAACCCCCGGAAGCCGGTATATTATTACGGGGCCGGATACAGCACAGATATCACCGGCACAAATCATACTGGCCGGTGATAATGACCATCCGGAAACGATTGATTTGCTTGAGGCCAGTCCTGTTCTGGTTGAAGGGAAAAAAGACAAAAACAGCGTGATATTAACGATTGCTACGATTCAGTATTCCCTTCAACTGACAATATCCGGGATCGAAGAATCGCTGCCCGGGACAACCCGTGTGTCAATTCAGCCTCAGGATACCCGTTTACTGAGTGACGTACTCCGGCTGTTACCGGATAATGGTGACTGGGTGGGGATTTTCCGGAAGGGCCATAGGCCAACGATAAACCGGCTGGAAACGCTGACGACACCAAACCATGCAATGATGTTCCTGCCCCGGGTATCCGGAAGTGCAGAGCAGGTATTGTGCCTTGAAAACCTGAGTGGCGTCAGGAAAAAAGTGGATGGTGAGTTACTGTCAGGGAAGCTGAAGGGTGCGTGGCAAGCAGAGGGTGAGCCGACTGTTCCGGTAAATATCTCAGAGCTAAATATCCCCCCCCATTCACGGCTGTATCTGGTTTTTGAGGGAAAAAATAATGTGTTGCTACGTAGCAAAGTACATGCAGCTCCGTTGAAAATAAAATCCGCCGGAGAGATACGGTTATCTGAAAGGCAGTGGCAACAGGAGGAACATATTATTGTCAATCCCGACAACGATGCCCCATCCTTAATACTTGAGGGATTTCTTCGTTTCAATATTGTATCGGATGCAACATTTTCTTTAAAACTGATGTGCCATCAGGGTATGGTCCACATCGACCGCAGGATATTATCGGTCAAACTGTTCTATCTGCGAGAACAATCAGGTATCGGCCGTTTACGTCTGACGTTCAGAAATTTTTTCACAGAAGTGATGGATACAACTGACAGGGAAATTCTGAAGAAAGAACTGAGACTGATTCTGATAGGAGATACACACCGTTTTATCAACCCTGCCTACAAAAATCATCTGAATATCCAGTTAGGAGAGGGAGTTCTGAATCTGGCGGAGATTGTTGCGGAATACGCCCGTATTCAAAAGGAAGAAACGTCAAAAATATTATATACATATCACGGTGCCATGAGAAAAAGTCCAGAGGGACTCCACTTGGTGGAAAATGCCATTATGACCACCACTTTCACAACGAACTCAGGGCATAAATTCCCGCCCTTCCACCCGTGGTATATCGATGGCTTATCAGTACAGTATAAAAGCCTACCTATGGCACGAAAAGCAGAAACTTTGTATTACCTGACACCAGAAGGTGATTTGCAGATAACATATCAGGTAGCTAAAAAAATGGTGAATCAGGCAATGATTGTCTCCCTGTCAAACTACCGGCAACAGTGGGACAAGTATCCTTTAAGCATTTTATCCGAAATCCCTCAGAACAATAATACTGTTGTACATTCAGTCCTCAGGCTCAATGGCCCGGCACTACTGGAGCGCATGATTGATTACAGGGGGAAAGAGGACAACAATCCCACAGTATCTTTCTCAGATATGATGTTCATAGATGGGGAACAGATGCTGCGTCATGACTCACGTACCTCAAGACAATTCCATTCCAGAGAAGAATATATGCTGTGGGAATTGCAACAACGGGTATCAGAAGCTCCCCGCGCCCGGACGCAGGATAACTGGCTGATGGATGCGGCGGTAAGAAACGGAGAATGGATGATCACGCCAGAAATATTGCGCCACACACCGGGATATCTCCGGAGCACTGTGTCGAAATGGCCCGGAGGATGGCTGAAAACCGGCACAATACTCCAGACTCCGGAAGATAAAAATACGGATGTATACCTGACCACCACACAGAACAATGTATTTAGTCGTCAGGGGGCCGGCTATCAGGTGTATTACCGGATTGACGGAATGGCTGGTGCGGATATAGCGGATAATGCCCCCGGGGAAACCCGCTGTATCCTCAGGCCCGGAACATGTTTTGAAGTGACAGGTGTGGATGAAAGGCATTATGGGAGGAATATCATTTATGTCACACTGAAGACCTGTGGCTGGAGCCGGAATGGACAAAGCAAAACGCCGACTGGCGACAGCCTTTTTAACTGATTAAAATCTATGTTAAAGATGTATAACCCGGCATCCATGTGCTCACCAGCACGTGGATGCTGAATCTGTAGTGATGTGATGGACGCCCTTCCTGAAGTGGTCAGTGCCATACTTCATACTTTTACTGTCTGCGTTTGCTACCGGAACCGGGAGCGCTTTAAGCTGGGAGTAACATCACATGAGTACGATCAGGGTTGTTGGTATCGGTATTGCCAAATCTGTTTTTCAGGTTTGTGTCTGGATGGATGATTGATCCTACCCACGTAATGTGGACACGGCCCTAAGCGAGATTATGGTTTTCAAATTGGTCCGGGCTGAGACCGCCACAGGCACTGTGACGACGCCAGCGATTGTAATCACACTCGATATAATTAAACACCGTTGCCCGCATTATTTCCCGGCTGCTAAAGCGTTCCCCGTGGATACATTCCACCTTCAGCGAATGAAAGAAGGTAAGCGTCAACGGAGCACCGTATTGACGCTTATTTATTGGTGAGTACTACGTTCCATGGCAGGAGTTCATCAACCCGGTTGGAAGGCCATTCCGGCAGTACGCTCAGAATATGGCGCAGATACGCTTCCGGATCGATACCATTCAACCGGCAGGTGCCGATCAGCCCGTACAACAGTGCTCCACGCTCGCCGCCGTGATCGCTGCCGAAGAACATAAAGTTTTTCTTTCCGAGACAGACTGCACGAAGCGCTCTTTCCGCGGCATTATTATCCACTTCCGCCAGACCGTTATCACAGAAGTTGCACAACGCAACCCAGTGCTTCCTGATATTGTCAC
>NZ_BBMY01000131.1 GCF_000759775.1 Escherichia albertii NBRC 107761 = DSM 17582 | reverse complement strand
CAGTAAGTTGGCTGCATCACCGCCTGCAGCATTCCAGTCGATGGTGCAGCAGTTCCGTAGCGACCTTGCCGGTATGGCGGCGCAGTGTCATGGTGGAAGCGCTCAAAAAGTGCCGTGGATTTGTGGCGACACCACATACATCTGGAAACAGAAGTACGCCACACAATATGAGGCGGTGTATGGCGCTTATAAAGGAAAGGAAGCACAGAATATTTTCTTTGTTCCTTTTATGACAGATAGCAGTGGTGAAAACACGCCCACGAATGAGCCGACGGAAGATCCGGATATCGTGGCTGCCGGTTATTACGGAGCGGCATCCCGGACATCGGCCAACTGGACGTCAGCAGACCGTGCGAGCCATTTCAGTGCCTGGGCACGGCGTGGGATTATTGCAGACAGAATGGCCTCGGCTATCCTGTCGCAGGCAGGGCGCTCACAGGCATTTATTGCCGGTGTAAAACCGGAGAACACACCATCAGCAGGTGGCTCTACGTCGCCGGATGACTCATCCCTGGAATCGATATCGCTTCTGGCCTCCGCCGGCGATGTTGCTTCTCAGGGGTGGAATATTACCGGGGGCAGCGTTCAGTTATCGGATGGCGTACTGAGAATTGTCAAAGAGAGCGGTAAAAGCTGGATACTATCGCATCCGGTGAAGAATGCATCCTCACTGCTGAGCCGGGGAGGGAAGCTGACCTGTAAGTTCCGTCTGACTGGTGCTCTGACAAACAACCAGTTTGGACTGGGGCTTTATCTGTACACAGACGCTCCTGTTCCTGATGGTGTGACGATGACGGGGACTGGTGATCCGTTCCTGATGTCGTACTTTACGCAGACCACCGACGGCAAACTGAATCTGATGCACCACAGGAAGTCAGGAAACACGAAGCTGGGGGAATTCGGGAACTACAGTAACGACTGGCAGGCGCTGGAGCTGGTGTTCACCGCCGGCAGTGCCACGGTTACTCCGAAACTGAATGGAGTGGCTGGCCCGGCATTCCAGGTTATAAAAGACAGTCTGACACTGGGACTGAATGCGCTGACGCTGACGGATGTTACAAAAAATGCAGCGTATGGCGTTGAGATAGAAAGTCTGGTGCTGGAGATAAATGCACCGGCAGCATAATAAAAAAAGCCAGCGACTGACCTGAAAGAAGACGCTGGCTAAAAGGCCTTATATGTTTGTAGAGACTTATTTTTCACAGACAGCAATGATGCCTGTCAATATATTATCAATATGCGGATTGTTTCAGTTACAGATGCTTTATTAAGGAAAAAAACAGCCAGCACTGACTTTCGGTGAAGAGGTGCTGGCTCAAAAGGATAGATGTACTTCACATGTTGCTTCTATATGGCGGTACATTTTCTGACAGACAGTGACGGATGTTGTCAAGATATTGTGTCATTTATAACCTGAATCAGGGGGGGAGCCGGAATGTTATCTGGCATTTTTAGCAGAGCCTGAATGCCATAATCACGGCTCCCGGTGTTGGCCGTCAGTGGGTGACACTGGCGGCTTTTTTGTTTTTCTTTACTTTCATTTTCTGTCGGCGGTGACGGAGACATACATCAGATGGAAAAAATCACAACAGGTGTGTCATACACCACGTCAGCGGTGGGGACGGGATACTGGTTACTGCAGCTGCTGGACAAAGTCTCTCCGTCCCAGTGGGTGGCAATAGGTGTGCTGGGAAGTCTGCTGTTTGGCCTGCTGACGTATCTGACAAATCTTTATTTCAAGATTAAAGAAGATAAGCGTAAGGCTGCGAGAGGTGAATAATGTCGCCGTCATTACGCAAGGCTGTTGCAGCTGCTATTGGTGGTGGGGCTGTTGCCATAGCGTCTGTGCTCATCACTGGTCCAGGTGGTAACGATGGTCTGGAAGGTGTCAGCTACATACCATACAAAGATATCGTTGGCGTATGGACTGTATGTCACGGACACACCGGAAAAGACATCATGCCCGGTAAAACGTATACCGAAGCAGAATGCAAAGCCCTCCTGAATAAAGACCTTGCCACGGTCGCCAGACAAATTAACCCGTACATCAACGTCGATATACCGGAAACAAC
The DNA here is from genome assembly GCF_000759775.1 of Escherichia albertii NBRC 107761 = DSM 17582. Classification (GTDB taxonomy): domain Bacteria; phylum Pseudomonadota; class Gammaproteobacteria; order Enterobacterales; family Enterobacteriaceae; genus Escherichia; species Escherichia albertii. The sequence goes on along the minus strand of NZ_BBMY01000131.1, from coordinate 12,122 downwards.
GCGCGGCGCTCTTTACTCGTTCGTTTACAACGTGGGCGCTGGCAATTTCAGAACATCGACGCTTCTTCGCAAAATAAACCAGGGCGATATCAAAGGCGCATGTGATCAGCTACGGCGCTGGACATACGCTGGCGGTAAGCAATGGAAAGGCCTGATGACTCGTCGTGAGATTGAGCGTGAGGTCTGTTTGTGGGGGCAACAATGAGCAGGGTAACCGCGATTATCTCCGCTCTGGTTATCTGCATCATCGTCTGCCTGTCATGGGCTGTTAATCATTACCGTGATAATGCAATCGCCTACAAAGAACAGCGCGATAACAAGGCCAGTGAACTGGAGAAGGCGAACGCCACCATTACTGACATGCAGCAGCGCCAGCGTGATGCTGATGCACTCGATGATAAATACACGAAGGAGTTAGCTGATGCGAAAGCTGAAAATGATGCTCTTCGGCGCAAGCTTGATAATGGTGGTCGGGTGCTCGTCAAAGGAAAATGCCCTGTGCCATCCTCAGCCGAAACCTCCAGCGCCTCCGGCATGGGCAATGATGCCACCGTCGAACTCTCTCCAGTTGCTGGACGAAACGTTCTCGGTATCCGGGACGGAATTATCCGCGACCAAACAGCACTGAGAACGCTTCAGGAATACATCAGGACGCAATGCCTTCGATGATAGCGATAATTTTACTCATCATCCTTCACATCTGGCTCTGTAGACAGGGTGGTGCTCACTTCTGGAGTGAATCCAGATTAAACATCTCATTGCTGATGCTTGATATTGAGCATTTTGCGCGCGGTAAGGGGCTGCGTTGAGATAAGAGCCAGTCATTACAAATACCAGGATTTAGCCTCGCATTCGCGGGGCTTTTTATTGCCATTACAAAAGCCACTTCCTACAGAGTGGCTTTGATAATGGCTTATACCCTACACGGGATAACTTAACTGATATCCCTTTTAAAGGATAAAGGTATTCAAGCCTGACACATCATGCGCTGTATCGTCGCCGTATTCCCGTATTAACAGAGACCGTAGCCCGACGGGGAACTCCTTCTGCGCGAGTGTGTGGGAATAATCAAAAACGATGCACACCGGGGTTACCGGGTACACATATTTCATCATGCCAGCGAGTCCGGTTCTGGCACGGAAGAAACCGGACGTTATGATTTAGTGCGGAAATATTTGTGTAGTGTTCTGAATGTTCTCAGTAAAGAGTAATGAATTATCAAAGGTATAGTAATACCTTTTGTTTTCGTGGATATTTGTAATCCATCTGAAAACCCCTGCTGTAGCAAGATTTTTCCTGTATTCGTAAAATGATAACTCTCCTGATTTGAATCCTTTTAAGGTGGCTTCTATAAGGCATTTATTTTTTGAAAATCTTACATTTACAACCTTACCCTGTCCTTTTATTAAAACCGTATTATCGTTTTCAAGAACAAGATGAATATTCTCTGTGGCTAAATAGTAAATGTAATGTGAGACATTGTGACGTTTTAGTTCAGAATAAAACCAGTGATAGTTTAAATTATTTCGCACTTTATCGAATATTTGTTTAAAAATGGCAACCTGAGCCATTGTAGTACCTTCCATGTGATATGAGGGGTGTAGTCTGCACGATTATCTAAATTGCTTCAATCTGGTCTGATCTGTTTTCTGAGCAATTCAGTAATGTCACTCTTTTCTTTGTTTGCTTCAGGAGAAACTCTTTTTTCTGAGCACAGTCTCCGGCGGCAGGCTTCAATGACCCAGGCTGAGAAATTCCCGGACCCTTTTTGATCAAGAGCGATGTTAATTTGTTCAATCATTTGGTTAGGAAAGCGGATGTTGCGGGTTGTTGTTCTGCGGGTTCTGTTCTTCGTTGACATGAGGTTGTCCCGTATTCAGTGTCGCTGATTTGTATTGTCTGAAGTTGTTTTTACGTTAAGTTGATGCAGATCAATTAATATGATACCTGCGTCATAATTGATTATTTGACGTGGTTTGATGGCGTAGATGCACGTTGTGACATGCAGATGATAATTATTATCATTTTGCGGGTCCTTTCCGGCGATCCGACAGGTTACGGGGCGGCGACCTCGCGGGTTTTCGCTATTTATGAAAATTTTCCGGTTTAAGGTGTTTCCGTTCTTCTTCGTCGTAACTTAATGTTTTTATTTAAAATACCCCCTGAAAAGAAAGGAAACGACAGGTGCTGAAAGCGAGCTTTTTGGCCTCTGTCGTTTCCTTTCTCTGTTTTTGTCCGTGGAATGAACAATGGAAGTCAACAAAAAGCAGCTGGCTGACATTTTCGGTGCGAGTATCCGTACCATTCAGAACTGGCAGGAACAGGGAATGCCCGTTCTGCGAGGCGGTGGCAAGGGTAATGAGGTGCTTTATGACTCTGCCGCCGTCATAAAATGGTATGCCGAAAGGGATGCTGAAATTGAGAACGAAAAGCTGCGCCGGGAGGTTGAAGAACTGCGGCAGGCCAGCGAGGCAGATCTCCAGCCAGGGACTATTGAGTACGAACGCCATCGACTTACGCGTGCGCAGGCCGACGCACAGGAACTGAAGAATGCCAGAGACTCCGCTGAAGTGGTGGAAACCGCATTCTGTACTTTCGTGTTGTCGCGGATCGCAGGTGAAATTGCCAGTATTCTCGACGGGATCCCCCTGTCGGTGCAGCGGCGTTTTCCGGAACTGGAAAACCGACATGTTGATTTCCTGAAACGGGATATCATCAAAGCCATGAACAAAGCAGCCGCGCTGGATGAACTGATACCGGGGTTGCTGAGTGAATATATCGAACAGTCAGGTTAACAGGCTGCGGCATTTTGTCCGCGCCGGGCTTCGCTCACTGTTCAGGCCGGAGCCACAGACCGCCGTTGAATGGGCGGATGCTAATTACTATCTCCCGAAAGAATCCGCATACCAGGAAGGGCGCTGGGAAACACTGCCCTTTCAGCGGGCCATCATGAATGCGATGGGCAGCGACTACATCCGTGAGGTGAATGTGGTGAAGTCTGCCCGTGTCGGTTATTCCAAAATGCTGCTGGGTGTTTATGCCTACTTTATAGAGCATAAGCAGCGCAACACCCTTATCTGGTTGCCGACGGATGGTGATGCCGAGAACTTTATGAAAACCCACGTTGAGCCGACCATCCGCGATATTCCGTCGCTGCTGGCGCTGGCTCCGTGGTATGGCAAAAAGCACCGGGATAACACGCTCACTATGAAGCGTTTTTCCAATGGTCGTGGCTTCTGGTGCCTGGGCGGTAAAGCGGCAAAAAACTACCGTGAAAAGTCAGTGGATGTGGCGGGTTATGATGAACTTGCTGCCTTTGATGAGGATATTGAACAGGAAGGCTCTCCGACGTTCCTTGGCGACAAACGTATTGAAGGCTCGGTCTGGCCAAAGTCCATCCGTGGCTCCACGCCCAAAGTGAGAGGCACCTGTCAGATTGAGCGTGCAGCCAGTGAATCCCCGCATTTTATGCGTTTTCATGTTGCCTGCCCGCATTGCGGGGAGGAGCAGTATCTTAAATTTGGCGACAAAGAGACGCCGTTTGGCCTCAAATGGACGCCGGATGACCCCTCCAGCGTGTTTTATCTCTGCGAGCATAATGCCTGCGTCATCCGCCAGCAGGAGCTGGACTTTACTGATGCCCGTTATATCTGCGAAAAGACCGGGATCTGGACCCGTGATGGCATTCTCTGGTTTTCGTCATCCGGTGAAGAGATTGAGCCACCTGACAGTGTGACCTTTCACATCTGGACAGCGTACAGCCCGTTCACCACCTGGGTGCAGATTGTCAAAGACTGGATGAAAACGAAAGGGGATACGGGAAAACGTAAAACCTTCGTAAACACCACGCTCGGTGAGACGTGGGAGGCGAAAATTGGCGAACGTCCGGATGCTGAAGTGATGGCAGAGCGGAAAGAGCATTATTCAGCGCCCGTTCCTGACCGTGTGGCTTACCTGACCGCCGGTATCGACTCCCAGCTGGACCGCTACGAAATGCGCGTATGGGGATGGGGGCCGGGTGAGGAAAGCTGGCTGATTGACCGGCAGATTATTATGGGCCGCCACGACGATGAACAGACGCTGCTGCGTGTGGATGAGGCCATCAATAAAACCTATACCCGCCGGAATGGTGCAGAAATGTCGATATCCCGTATCTGCTGGGATACTGGCGGGATTGACCCGACCATTGTGTATGAACGCTCGAAAAAACATGGGCTGTTCCGGGTGATCCCCATTAAAGGGGCATCCGTCTACGGAAAGCCGGTGGCCAGCATGCCACGTAAGCGAAACAAAAACGGGGTTTACCTTACCGAAATCGGTACGGATACCGCGAAAGAGCAGATTTATAACCGCTTCACACTGACGCCGGAAGGGGATGAACCGCTTCCCGGTGCCGTTCACTTCCCGAATAACCCGGATATTTTTGATCTGACCGAAGCGCAGCAGCTGACTGCTGAAGAGCAGGTCGAAAAATGGGTGGATGGCAGGAAAAAAATACTGTGGGACAGCAAAAAGCGACGCAATGAGGCGCTCGACTGCTTCGTTTATGCGCTGGCGGCGCTGCGCATCAGTATTTCCCGCTGGCAGCTGGATCTCAGTGCACTGCTGGCGAGCCTGCAGGAAGAGGATGGTGCAGCAACCAACAAGAAAACACTGGCAGATTACGCCCGTGCCTTATCCGGAGAGGATGAATGACGCGACAGGAAGAACTTGCCGCTGCCCGTGCGGCACTGCATGACCTGATGACAGGAAAACGGGTGGCAACGGTACAGAAAGACGGACGGCGAGTGGAGTTTACGGCCACTTCCGTGTCTGACCTGAAAAAATACATTGCGGAGCTGGAAGTGCAGACCGGCATGACACAGCGACGCAGGGGACCTGCAGGATTTTATGTATGAAAACGTCCACCATTCCCACCCTTCTGGGGCCGGACGGCATGACATCACTGCGTGAATATGCCGGTTATCACGGCGGTGGCAGCGGATTTGGTGGGCAGTTGCGGGCGTGGAATCCACCGAGTGAAAGTGTGGATGCAGCCCTGCTGCCCAACTTTACCCGTGGCAATGCCCGCGCGGACGATCTGGTACGCAATAACGGCTATGCTGCCAACGCCATCCAGCTGCATCAGGATCATATCGTCGGGTCTTTTTTCCGGCTCAGTCATCGCCCAAGCTGGCGCTATCTGGGCATCGGGGAGGAAGACGCCCGTGCCTTTTCCCGCGAGGTTGAAGCGGCATGGAAAGAGTTTGCCGAGGACGACTGTTGCTGCATTGACGTTGAGCGAAAACGCACGTTCACCATGATGATTCGGGAAGGTGTGGCCATGCATGCCTTTAACGGTGAACTGTTCGTTCAGGCCACCTGGGATACCAGCCCGTCGCGACTGTTCCGGACACAGTTCCGGATGGTCAGTCCGAAGCGTATCAGCAACCCGAACAATACCGGCGACAGCCGGAACTGCCGTGCCGGTGTGCAGATTAATGACAGCGGTGCGGCGCTGGGATATTACGTCAGCGAGGACGGGTATCCTGGCTGGATGCCGCAGAAATGGACATGGATACCCCGTGAGTTACCCGGCGGGCGCGCCTCGTTCATTCACGTTTTTGAACCCGTGGAGGACGGGCAGACCCGCGGTGCAAATGTGTTTTACAGCGTAATGGAGCAGATGAAGATGCTCGACACGCTGCAGAACACGCAGCTGCAGAGCGCCATTGTGAAGGCGATGTATGCCGCCACCATTGAAAGTGAGCTGGATACGCAGTCAGCGATGGATTTTATTCTGGGCGCGAACAGTCAGGAGCAGCGGGAAAGGCTGACGGGCTGGATTGGTGAAATTGCCGCGTATTACGCCGCAGCACCGGTCCGTCTGGGAGGCGCAAAAGTGCCGCACCTGATGCCGGGGGACTCACTGAACCTGCAGACGGCTCAGGATACGGATAACGGCTACTCCGTGTTTGAGCAGTCACTGCTGCGGTATATCGCTGCCGGGCTGGGTGTCTCGTATGAGCAGCTTTCCCGGAATTACGCCCAGATGAGCTACTCCACGGCACGGGCCAGTGCGAACGAGTCGTGGGCGTACTTTATGGGGCGGCGAAAATTCGTCGCATCCCGTCAGGCGAGCCAGATGTTTCTGTGCTGGCTGGAAGAGGCCATCGTTCGCCGCGTGGTGACGTTACCTTCAAAAGCGCGCTTCAGCTTTCAGGAAGCCCGCAGTGCCTGGGGGAACTGCGACTGGATAGGCTCCGGTCGTATGGCCATCGATGGTCTGAAAGAAGTTCAGGAAGCGGTGATGCTGATAGAAGCCGGACTGAGCACCTACGAGAAAGAGTGCGCGAAACGCGGTGACGACTATCAGGAAATTTTTGCCCAGCAGGTCCGTGAAACGATGGAGCGCCGCGCGGCTGGTCTTAAACCGCCCGCCTGGGCGGCTGCAGCATTTGAATCCGGGCTGCGACAATCAACAGAGGAGGAGAAGAGTGACAGCAGAGCTGCGTAATCTCCCGCATATTGCCAGCATGGCCTTTAATGAGCCGCTGATGCTTGAACCCGCCTATGCGCGGGTTTTCTTTTGTGCGCTTGCAGGCCAGCTTGGGATCAGCCGCCTGACGGATGCGGTGTCCGGCGACAGCCTGACTGCCCAGGAGGCACCCGCGACGCTGGCATTATCCGGTGATGATGACGGACCACGACAGGCCCGCAGTTATCAGGTCATGAACGGCATCGCCGTGCTGCCGGTGTCCGGCACGCTGGTCAGCCGGACGCGGGCGCTGCAGCCGTACTCGGGGATGACCGGTTACAACGGCATTATCGCCCGTCTGCAACAGGCTGCCAGCGACCCGATGGTGGACGGCATTCTGCTCGATATGGACACACCGGGCGGAATGGTGGCGGGAGCATTTGACTGCGCTGACATCATCGCCCGTGTGCGTGACATAAAGCCGGTATGGGCGCTGGCCAACGACATGAACTGCAGTGCAGGTCAGCTGCTTGCCAGTGCCGCCTCCCGACGTCTGGTCACGCAGACCGCCCGGACAGGCTCCATCGGCGTCATGATGGCTCACAGTAATTACGGCGCTGCGCTGGAGAAACAGGGCGTGGAAATCACGCTGATTTACAGCGGCAGCCATAAGGTGGATGGCAACCCCTACAGCCACCTTCCGGATGACGTCCGGGAGACACTGCAGTCCCGGATGGATGCAACCCGCCGGATGTTTGCGCAGAAGGTGTCGGCATATACCGGCCTGTCCGTGCAGGCTGTGCTGGATACCGAGGCTGCAGTGTACAGCGGTCAGGAGGCCATTGATGCCGGACTGGCTGATGAACTTGTCAACAGCACCGATGCGATCACCGTTATGCGTGATGCACTGGATGCACGTAAATCCCGTCTCTCAGGAGGGCGAATGACCAAAGAGACTCAATCAACAACTGTTTCAGCCACTGCTTCGCAGGCTGACGTTACTGACGTGGTGCCAGCGACGGAGGGCGAAAACGCCAGCGCGGCGCAGCCGGACGTGAACGCGCAGATCACCGCTGCGGTTGCGGCAGAAAACAGCCGCATTATGGGGATCCTCAACTGTGAGGAGGCTCACGGACGCGAAGAACAGGCCCGCGTGCTGGCAGAAACCCCCGGTATGACCGTGGAAACGGCCCGCCGCATTCTGGCCGCAGCACCACAGAGTGCACAGGCGCGCAGTGACACTGCGCTGGATCGTCTGATGCAGGGGGCACCGGCACCGCTGGCTGCAGGTAACCCGGCATCTGATGCCGTTAACGATTTGCTGAACACACCAGTGTAAGGGATGTTTATGACGAGCAAAGAAACCTTTACCCATTACCAGCCGCTGGGCAACAGTGACCCGGCTCATACCGCAACCGCGCCCGGCGGATTGAGTGCGAAAGCGCCTGCAATGACCCCGCTGATGCTGGACACCTCCACCCGTAAGCTGGTTGCGTGGGATGGCACCACCGACGGTGCTGCCGTTGGCATTCTGGCGGTTGCTGCTGACCAGACCAGCACCGCGCTGACGTTCTACAAGTCCGGCACGTTCCGTTACGAGGATGTGCTCTGGCCGGATGCTGCCAGCGACGAGACGAAAAAACGGACCGCGTTTGCCGGAACGGCAATCAGCATCGTTTAACCTGACCCTTCATCACTAAAGGCCGCCTGTGCGGCTTTTTTTACGGGATTTTTTTTATGTCGATGTACACAACCGCCCAGCTGCTGGCGGCAAATGAGCAGAAATTTAAGTTTGATCCGCTGTTTCTGCGTCTCTTTTTCCGTGAGAGCTATCCCTTCACCACGGAGAAAGTCTATCTCTCACAAATTCCGGGACTGGTAAACATGGCGCTGTACGTTTCGCCGATTGTTTCCGGTGAGGTTATCCGTTCCCGTGGCGGCTCCACCTCTGAATTTACGCCGGGATATGTCAAACCCAAGCATGAGGTGAATCCGCAGATGACCCTGCGTCGCCTGCCGGATGAAGATCCGCAGAATCTGGCGGACCCGGCTTACCGCCGCCGTCGCATCATCATGCAGAACATGCGTGACGAAGAGCTGGCCATTGCTCAGGTCGAAGAGATGCAGGCCGTTTCTGCCGTGCTTAAGGGCAAATACACCATGACCGGTGAAGCCTTCGATCCGGTTGAGGTGGATATGGGCCGCAGTGCGGCGAATAACATCACGCAGTCCGGCGGCACGGAGTGGAGCAAGCGTGACAAGTCCACGTATGACCCGACCGACGATATCGAAGCCTACGCGCTGAACGCCAGCGGTGTGGTGAATATCATCGTGTTTGATCCGAAAGGCTGGGCGCTGTTCCGTTCCTTCAAAGCCGTCAGGGAGAAGCTGGATACCCGTCGTGGCTCTCATTCCGAGCTGGAGACAGCGGTAAAAGACCTGGGTAAAGCGGTGTCCTATAAGGGGATGTATGGCGATGTTGCCATCGTCGTGTATTCCGGACAGTACGTGGAAAACGGCGTCAAAAAGAACTTCCTGCCGGACAACACGATGGTGCTGGGGAACACTCAGGCACGCGGTCTGCGTACCTATGGCTGTATTCAGGATGCGGACGCACAGCGCGAAGGCATTAACGCCTCTGCCCGTTACCCGAAAAACTGGGTGACCACCGGCGATCCGGCGCGTGAGTTCACCATGATTCAGTCAGCACCGCTGATGCTGCTGGCTGACCCTGATGAGTTCGTGTCTGTACAACTGGCGTAATCGTGGCCCTTCGGGGCCATTTTCTCTCTGTGGAGGAGTCCATGACGAAAGATGAACTGATTGTCCGTCTCCGCTCGCTGGGTGAACAACTGAACCGTGATGTCAGTCTGACGGGGACGAAAGAAGAACTGGCGCTCCGTGTGGCAGAGCTGGAAGAAGAGCTTGATGACACGGGCGACACTGCCGGTCAGGATACCCCTCTCAGCCCGGAAAATGTGCTGACCGGGCATGAAAATGAGGTGGTATCAGCGCAGCCGGATACCGTGATTCAGGATACGGCTGAACTGGTCACGGTCGTGGCACTGGTGACGCTGCATACCGATGCACTTCACGCCACGCGGGATGAACCTGTGGCATTTGTGCTGCCGGGAACGGCGTTCCGTGTCTCTGCCGGTGTGGCAGCTGAAATGACAGAGCGCGGCCTGGTCAGAATGCAATAACGGGAGGCGCTGTGGCTGATTTCGATAACCTGTTCGATGCTGCCATTGCCCGCGCCGATGAAACGATACGCGGGTACATGGGAACGTCAGCCACCATTACATCCGGTGAGCAGTCCGGCGCAGTAATACGTGGTGTTTTTGATGACCCTGAAAATATCAGCTATGCCGGACAGGGCGTGCGCGTTGAAGGCTCCAGCCCGTCCCTGTTTGTCCGGACTGATGATGTGCGGCAACTGCGGCGTGGAGACACGCTGACCATCGGTGAGGAAAACTTCTGGATAGATCGTGTTTCGCCGGATGATGGCGGAAGCTGTCATCTCTGGCTTGGGCGGGGCGTACCGCCTGCCGTTAACCGTCGCCGCTGAAAGGGGGATGTATGGCCATAAAAGGTCTTGAGCAGGCCGTTGAAAACCTCGGCCGTATCAGCAAAACGGCGGTGCCCGGTGCGTCAGCAATGGCCATTAACCGCGTTGCTTCATCCGCGATATCGCAGTCTGCGTCACAGGTTGCCCGTGAGACAAAGGTACGCCGGAAACTGGTAAAGGAAAGGGCCAGGCTGAAAAGGGCTACGGTTAAAAATCCGCAGGCCATTCTCCGTTACGGTCGTAACGTCACGAAGATGGATGCCTTTGGCTGTACCAGCCGGGGGCAGGCGCACCGCGCTGGGCTGTGGCTGATTAAAACAGAACTGCTGGAAACGCAGACCGTGGACTTCAGCGTGGGTGCCGAAGGGCTTCGCCATGTACCGGGCGATGTCATTGAAATCTGCGATGATGACTATGCCGGTATCAGCACCGGTGGTCGTGTGCTGGCGGTGAACAGCCAGACCCGGACGCTGACGCTCGACCGTGAAATCACGCTGCCATCCTCCGGTACCACGCTGATAAGCCTGGTTGACGGAAGTGGCAATCCGGTCAGCGTGGAGGTTCAGTCCGTCACCGACGGCGTGAAGGTAAAAGTGAGCCGTGTTCCTGACGGTGTTGCTGAATACAGCGTATGGGGGCTGAAGCTGCCGACGCTGCGCCAGCGACTGTTCCGCTGCGTGAGTATCCGTGAGAACGACGACGGCACGTATGCCATCACCGCCGTGCAGCATGTGCCGGAAAAAGAGGCCATCGTGGATAACGGGGCGCACTTTGACGGCGAACAGAGTGGCACGGTGAACGGTGTCACGCCGCCAGCGGTGCAGCACCTGACCGCCGAAGTCACTGCAGACAGCGGGGAATATCAGGTGCTGGCGCGATGGGACACACCGAAGGTGGTGAAGGGCGTGAGCTTCCTGCTCCGTCTGACCGTAACAGCGGACGACGGCAGTGAGCGGCTGGTCAGCACGGCCCGGACGACGGAAACCACATACCGCTTCACGCAACTGGCGCTGGGGAACTACAGGCTGACAGTCCGGGCGGTAAATGCCTGGGAGCAGCAGGGTGATCCGGCGTCGGTATCGTTCCGGATTGCCGCACCGGCAGCGCCGTCGCGGATTGAGCTGACGCCGGGCTATTTTCAGATAACTGCCACGCCGCATCTTGCGGTTTATGATCCGACGGTACAGTTTGAGTTCTGGTTCTCGGAAAAGCGGATAGCGGATATCAGGCAGGTTGAAACCACAGCCCGCTATCTTGGCACGGCGCTGTACTGGATAGCTGCCAGTAGCAATATTAAGCCGGGCCATGATTATTATTTTTACGTTCGCAGTGTGAACACCGTTGGCAAATCGGCATTCGTGGAGGCTGTCGGTCAGCCGAGTGATGATGCATCAGGCTATCTGGATTTTTTCAAAGGCGAGATAGGGAAAACCCATCTGGCTCAGGAGCTGTGGACGCAGATTGATAACGGTCAGCTTGCGCCTGACCTGACTGAAATCAGGACGTCCATAACGGATGTCAGCAATGAAATCACACAGACCGTCAATAAGAAACTGGAAGACCAGAGTGCAGCGATCCAGCAGATACAGAAGGTTCAGGTTGATACAAATAATAACCTGAACAGCATGTGGGCAGTGAAGCTGCAGCAGATGCAGGACGGACGCCTTTATATTGCGGGTATCGGTGCCGGTATTGAGAACACCTCTGACGGCATGCAGAGTCAGGTGCTGCTGGCGGCAGACAGGATTGCGATGATTAATCCTGCGAATGGCAACACAAAGCCGATGTTTGTTGGTCAGGGCGATCAGATATTCATGAATGAAGTGTTCCTGAAATATCTGACGGCTCCCACCATTACCAGTGGCGGCAATCCTCCGGCATTTTCCCTGACATCAGACGGAAAGCTGACCGCTAAAAATGCGGATATCAGTGGCAGTGTGAATGCGAACTCCGGGACGCTCAACAACGTCACGATTAACGAGAACTGTCGGGTTCTGGGAAAACTGTCCGCGAACCAGATTGAAGGCGATCTCGTTAAAACAGTGGGCAAAGCTTTCCCCCGGGACTCCCGTGCACCGGAACGGTGGCCATCAGGGA
>NZ_BBMY01000132.1 GCF_000759775.1 Escherichia albertii NBRC 107761 = DSM 17582 | reverse complement strand
TAATTAGGGGCGTAGTTCAATTGGTAGAGCACCGGTCTCCAAAACCGGGTGTTGGGAGTTCGAGTCTCTCCGCCCCTGCCAGAAATCATCCTTAGCGAAAGCTAAGGATTTTTTTTGTTTGTATATCCCCTAAAATTATACCTTCCCGGCATCCTTGCCTGATATTCTGATTAATACACTTCATCCAGAACATTAATTTTCAATAGATCGCGGATCAATGCGTGTTTATCGCTATTTTGCAGCCAGATAGCATAGAGGGGGCGAGAAAGCGTTGTACTATCAACAACAGTGTGCAGGCCGCCTTTTTTACGCGCCCAACTCATAGGCAACCAGGTACAACCATTAAGCATTGTAATCTGTTGCAGTACCAGTTCTGCCGAGCTGGTTGTCAGAACAGGAACTTCATCCGCACCGATCAAGCCTGCCTCATGTTGTTGAAAATCCGGCCCCCATTCCAGACGCAGATAGTTGAGATCGCCTTTTAACTTAGAAGGCGCGTTGGTATAGAGTGCTAAAGTGAAATGCCCCAACAGCTGGCTACTAAATTCGTCCATTTTTGGCGCTTCAGTAGTAATAAGAAGATCAAGCTGGCGTTCGTGCAGCTGTTTTACCAGTGACTGACGTTGGGCGATTCGCGCTTCAAACTGCAAACCTGTATGAGTATCCTGATTTTGGTACAGCCGTCCCAGCCATTGATTAAGCATACACTCCCACAGAGAGGCGCTGGCACCGATAGAAAACTCATTATGCCGTGATGTATGCGCCACCTCCTTACGGGCGGCCTGCCAGGTATTCATGAGAGTTTCTGCGTAAGGCAGAAGCTTCTCTCCGGCAGCAGTTAAACGGATATTGTTTCTGTGGCGGGTGAAAAGATTCACACCCAGTTGATTTTCCAGTTGTCTGATCCGAAAACTTACGGCTGATTGGGTCAGATAGAGCGATTCAGCCGCACGACCAAAGTGACGCGTTCGGCTAACTTCCAGGAAAGTTTTTAACAATTCCGTATCCACATTGCTCTCCGCAAAATTATTTGTCGTTATGATTTAAATGTTTTGTTTTACACTCTGTCAAGCGTAACTAATACTCCGCGCCATAACTAGCTCGGTCAAAGAATTAGGAGCGTGCAGGATGGCGGAAAGCTTTACGACGACTAATCGATATTTCGACAATAAACATTATCCACGTGGATTCTCTCGTCATGGTGATTTCACCATCAAAGAGGCACAACTGCTTGAACGTCATGGTTATGCCTTCAATGAGCTGGATCTCGGCAAACGCGAGCCGGTTACCGAAGAAGAGAAACTCTTCGTCGCAGTATGTCGTGGTGAACGTGAACCAGTGACAGAAGCAGAACGCGTGTGGTCTAAGTATATGGCGCGTATCAAGCGTCCAAAACGTTTTCACACTCTTTCCGGCGGTAAACCGCAGGTTGAAGGTGCTGAAGACTATACGGATTCCGACGATTAATAAAAAAGGGCTGAATGCCCTTTTTTTACGTCAGCAGTTTTTGCAAATGGATGAGCAGGCGGTCGATAGCCCGATAGCTCACCGCTTCCTGTAAATGCTGGCGAGTAATGACGTCAGATTGCTCAATATCAGCAATAGTTCTTGATACCTTCAGTAGTCGTTGCCAGGCACGAATCGATAATCCCAGGTGTATCAACGTTTCCTCCAGCCACTGTGCATCGTTGCTTTTAAGTTTGCAGTATTGGCGTATCTCCGGGCTATCCAGCCTGGCGTTCAGCTTATTCTGCCGCTTAAATTGGCGCTCTCTGGCGGCTATGACGCGTTGTTTAACGGTGGCGCTATTTTCCCCCTGAACTACCGCTTTACTTAAAATACCGGGTGGTGGTAGTGGGATCTCCAGTGAGAGATCGAAGCGGTCGAGAAAGGGACCAGAAAGTCGGTTGAGATAACGTAATGTTTGTTCTGGCGTGCAGCGGTTATGGTTCCCCTGATAATGTCCGGTTGGGCTGGGATTCATCGCCGCGACAAGCTGGAAACGGGCTGGATAAGTTATTTTTGCTCGTGTGCGTGAAAGATGGATCTGTCCTGACTCTATGGGTTCCCGCAAGGCATCCAATGTACGTCGTTCAAATTCAGGGAGTTCATCAAGAAAAAGCACGCCGTTATGCGCCAGCGAAATTTCACCAGGCCCAGGAATTGCGCCACCACCCACCATCGCAGTTAACGACGCACTGTGATGCGGTGAGCGGAACGGACGCTGCCGCCATTGTTTTTGTACTGATTCAGCATTTACCAGGCTTAATATTGCGGCACTCTCCAGCGCCTCTTCGTTGCTTAAATCTGGCAACAGGCCATTAATACGGCTGGCGAGCATTGTTTTACCTGTTCCCGGCGGCCCAATCAGTAAAAGGTTGTGCCCGCCAGCGGCGGTAATTTCCAGTCCTCGTTTTCCTTGTTCCTGGCCGACAACATCACTGAAATCATGTTGTAGTGCCCGGGATACTGCATCAGTTGGTTTAGGACGTTCGAGAGCATGTTTACCTTCCAGAAATGCACAGACAGTTTGTAGATGATCGGCTATCAGGCACCCTTCGCCACTAATTAACCCTACTTCAGCTTCGTTATCTTTCGCGACGATAATCTTTCTGCCCGACTTAATGGCTTCAGTTGCACTGGAAATTGCGCCGGGAACGCCACGCAAAGCTCCTGTAAGTGCCAGTTCACCGACTAATTCATATTCATGTAACTTATTGGCTGTAAGCTGTTCAGAGGCCGCCAGCAAAGCAATAGCGATAGGTAAATCATATCGCCCTCCTTCTTTCGGCAGATCGGCAGGTGCAAGGTTAATAGTGATTTTTTTCGCCGGATATTCATATCCGCTATTGATAATGGCGCTGCGTACGCGATCACGCGCTTCCTTTACCGTCGTTTCTGGTAAGCCCACCATTGTTAATCCGGGTAGACCTTTGCTGATATGTACCTCAACAGTGATCGGCGGAGCATTTACTCCCAGAGCTGCGCGAGTATGAACAATTGATAGTGACATAAGTCCTCCTTGAGTCACCATTATGAACACAATCATTCGCTGCTGTAGCCAGCAAAATTACGACTTTTAGCGGCTGATTCCTGTTTATTTTTGCAATCGATATTGAGTTGTATTGGTGATGGAATGATGCTCGCAAAAATGTTGCGGACAAATATTGAGCTGTTTTGTGGAGAACAAGAAACATACGGAAATTGAATTTTTTTCACTCTTCTTTTTTTATATAAAAAACAATGATCTCTATCGAAATTATTATGTGCATCATAAAAATCGGCCAAAAAATATCTTGTGTTATTCGCAAAATCTATGGTACCTCTTTAGACATTCCTTCGAACAAGATGCAAGAAAAGACAAAATGACAGCCCTTCTACGAGTGATTAGCCTGGTCGTGATTAGCGTGGTGGTGATTATTATCCCACCGTGCGGGGCTGCACTTGGACGAGGAAAGGCTTAGAGATCAAGCCTTAACGAACTAAGACCCCCGCACCGAAAGGTCCGGGGGTTTTTTTTGACTTTAAAAACATAACCGAGGAGCAGGCAATGAATAACAGCACAAAATTCTGTTTCTCAATATTCAGGACGGGGAACTAACTATGAATGGCGCACAGTGGGTGGTACATGCGTTGCGGGCACAGGATGTGAACACCGTTTTCGGTTATCCGGGAGGCGCAGTTATGCCGGTTTACGATGCATTGTATGACGGCGGCGTGGAACACTTGCTGTGCCGACATGAGCAGGGCGCGGCAATGGCGGCAATTGGCTATGCTCGTGCTACCGGCAAAACCGGCGTATGTATCGCCACGTCTGGTCCGGGTGCAACCAACCTGATAACCGGGCTTGCGGACGCGCTGTTAGATTCCATCCCTGTCGTTGCCATCACCGGTCAGGTGTCCGCACCGTTCATCGGCACCGACGCATTTCAGGAGGTTGATGTCCTGGGATTGTCGTTAGCCTGTACCAAACACAGCTTCCTGGTACAGTCACTGGAAGAGTTGCCGCGCATCATGGCTGAAGCATTCGACGTTGCCAGCTCAGGCCGTCCTGGTCCGGTTCTGGTCGATATCCCAAAAGATATCCAGTTAGCCAGCGGCGATCTGGAACCGTGGTTCACCACCGTTGAAAACGAAGTGACTTTTCCACATGCCGAAGTCGAGCAAGCGCGCCAGATGCTGGCAAAAGCGCAAAAACCGATGCTGTATGTTGGCGGCGGCGTAGGTATGGCGCAGGCAGTTCCGGCTTTGCGTGAATTTCTCACTGCCACAAAAATGCCTGCTACCTGCACGCTGAAAGGGCTGGGCGCAGTTGAAGCGGATTATCCGTACTATCTGGGGATGCTTGGGATGCACGGCACCAAAGCTGCGAACTTTGCGGTGCAGGAATGTGACCTGCTGATCGCTGTGGGTGCACGTTTTGATGATCGGGTGACAGGCAAACTAAACACCTTCGCACCGCACGCCAGCGTTATCCATATGGATATCGACCCGGCAGAAATGAACAAGCTGCGTCAGGCGCATGTGGAATTACTGGGTGATTTAAATGCTCTGTTACCGGCATTACAACAGCCGTTAAATATCAATGACTGGCAGCAGCAATGCGCGCAGCTGTGTAGTGAACAT
This sequence comes from Escherichia albertii NBRC 107761 = DSM 17582, assembly GCF_000759775.1. Lineage (GTDB taxonomy): Bacteria > Pseudomonadota > Gammaproteobacteria > Enterobacterales > Enterobacteriaceae > Escherichia > Escherichia albertii. The sequence goes on along the minus strand of NZ_BBMY01000132.1, from coordinate 9,225 downwards.
GCCTGGCGTTACGACCATCCCGGAGACGCTATCTACGCGCCGTTGTTGTTAAAACAACTGTCGGATCGTAAACCTGCGGATTGCGTTGTGACCACAGATGTGGGGCAGCACCAGATGTGGGCCGCGCAGCACATCGCCCACACTCGCCCGGAAAATTTCATCACTTCAAGCGGCTTAGGCACTATGGGTTTTGGTTTACCGGCGGCGGTTGGCGCACAAGTCGCACGACCGAACGATACCGTCGTCTGTATCTCTGGTGACGGCTCTTTCATGATGAATGTGCAAGAGCTGGGCACCGTAAAACGCAAGCAGTTACCGTTGAAAATCGTCTTACTCGATAACCAACGGTTAGGGATGGTTCGACAATGGCAGCAACTGTTTTTCCAGGAACGATATAGCGAAACCACCCTTACCGATAACCCCGATTTCCTCATGTTAGCCAGCGCCTTCGGCATTCCTGGCCAACATATCACCCGTAAAGACCAGGTTGAAGCGGCACTCGACACCATGCTGAACAGTGATGGGCCATACCTGCTTCATGTCTCAATCGACGAATTTGAGAACGTCTGGCCGCTGGTGCCGCCTGGCGCCAGTAATTCAGAAATGTTGGAGAAATTATCATGATGCAACATCAGGTCAATGTATCGGCTCGCTTCAACCCGGAAACCTTAGAACGTGTTTTACGCGTGGTGCGTCATCGTGGTTTCCACGTCTGCTCAATGAATATGGCTGCTGCCAGCGATGCACAAAATATAAATATCGAATTGACCGTTGCCAGCCCGCGGTCGGTCGACTTACTGTTTAGTCAGTTAAATAAACTGGTGGACGTCGCACACGTTGCCATCTGCCAGAGCACAACCACATCACAACAAATCCGCGCCTGAGCGCAAAAGGAATATAAAAATGACCACGAAGAAAGCTGATTACATTTGGTTCAATGGAGAGATGGTTCGCTGGGAAGACGCGAAGGTGCATGTGATGTCGCACGCGCTGCACTATGGCACCTCGGTTTTTGAAGGCATCCGTTGCTACGACTCGCACAAAGGACCGGTTGTATTCCGCCATCGTGAGCATATGCAACGTCTGCATGACTCCGCCAAAATCTATCGCTTTCCGGTTTCACAGAGCATTGATGAGCTGATGGAAGCTTGTCGTGACGTGATCCGCAAAAACAATCTCACCAGCGCCTATATCCGTCCGCTGATCTTCGTCGGTGATGTTGGCATGGGCGTAAACCCGCCAGCGGGATACACCACCGATGTGATTATCGCCGCTTTCCCGTGGGGGGCGTATCTGGGCGCAGAGGCGCTGGAGCAGGGGATCGATGCGATGGTTTCTTCCTGGAATCGCGCAGCACCGAACACTATCCCAACCGCGGCGAAAGCCGGTGGTAATTACCTCTCTTCCCTGCTGGTGGGTAGCGAAGCGCGTCGCCACGGTTATCAGGAAGGTATCGCGCTGGATGTGAATGGTTACATCTCTGAAGGCGCAGGTGAAAACCTGTTTGAAGTGAAAGACGGCGTGCTGTTCACTCCACCGTTCACCTCATCCGCGCTGCCGGGTATTACCCGTGATGCCATCATCAAACTGGCGAAAGAGCTGGGAATTGAAGTGCGTGAGCAGGTGCTGTCGCGCGAATCCCTGTACCTGGCGGATGAAGTGTTTATGTCCGGTACGGCGGCAGAAATCACGCCAGTGCGCAGTGTAGACGGTATTCAGGTTGGTGAAGGCCGTTGCGGCCCGGTTACCAAACGCATCCAGCAAGCCTTCTTCGGCCTCTTCACCGGCGAAACCGAAGATAAATGGGGCTGGTTAGATCAAGTTAATCAATAAATACAAAAAATGGGACGGCACGCACCGTCCCATTTACGAGACAGACACGGGGAGTAAATCACGTATGCCTAAGTACCGTTCCGCCACCACCACTCATGGCCGTAATATGGCGGGTGCTCGTGCGCTGTGGCGCGCCACCGGAATGACCGACGCCGATTTTGGTAAGCCGATTATTGCGGTTGTCAACTCGTTCACCCAATTTGTACCGGGGCACGTTCATCTGCGCGATCTCGGTAAACTGGTCGCCGAACAAATTGAAGCGGCTGGCGGTGTTGCCAAAGAGTTCAACACCATTGCGGTAGATGATGGGATCGCCATGGGCCACGGGGGCATGCTTTATTCACTGCCATCTCGTGAACTGATCGCTGATTCCGTTGAGTACATGGTCAACGCCCACTGCGCCGACGCCATGGTCTGCATCTCTAACTGCGACAAAATTACCCCGGGGATGCTGATGGCCTCTCTGCGCCTGAATATTCCAGTGATCTTTGTTTCCGGCGGCCCGATGGAAGCCGGGAAAACCAAACTGTCCGATCAGATCATTAAGCTCGATCTGGTAGATGCGATGATCCAGGGGGCAGACCCGAAAGTTTCTGACTCCCAGAGCGATCAAGTTGAACGTTCCGCCTGTCCGACCTGTGGATCGTGCTCCGGGATGTTCACCGCTAACTCGATGAACTGCCTGACCGAAGCGCTGGGTTTGTCGCAGCCGGGCAATGGTTCATTGCTGGCGACCCATGCCGATCGTAAACAACTGTTCCTCAATGCCGGTAAACGCATTGTTGAACTAACCAAACGTTACTACGAGCAAAACGACGAAAGTGCACTGCCGCGTAACATCGCCAGTAAGGCGGCATTTGAAAACGCCATGACGCTGGATATCGCGATGGGCGGTTCTACCAATACGGTTCTTCATCTGCTGGCTGCGGCACAAGAAGCGGAAATCGACTTCACCATGAGTGATATCGATAAGCTTTCCCGCAAGGTTCCGCAGTTGTGCAAAGTTGCGCCGAGCACCCAGAAATACCATATGGAAGATGTTCACCGTGCTGGTGGTGTTATCGGTATTCTCGGCGAGCTGGATCGTGCGGGGTTACTGAACCGTGATGTGAAAAACGTACTTGGCCTGACGTTGCCGCAAACGCTGGAACAATACGACGTTATGCTGACCCAGGATGACGCGGTAAAAAATATATTCCGCGCTGGCCCGGCGGGCATTCGTACTACCCAGGCATTCTCGCAGGATTGCCGTTGGGATTCTCTCGATGACGATCGCGCGAACGGCTGTATCCGCTCGCTGGAACACGCCTACAGCAAAGACGGCGGCCTGGCGGTCCTCTACGGTAATTTCGCAGAAAACGGCTGCATCGTGAAAACCGCGGGTGTCGATGACAGCATCCTCAAATTCACCGGCCCGGCGAAAGTGTACGAAAGCCAGGACGATGCGGTAGAAGCGATTCTCGGTGGCAAAGTCGTGGCGGGCGATGTCGTCGTTATCCGTTACGAAGGCCCGAAAGGCGGTCCGGGGATGCAGGAAATGCTTTACCCAACCAGCTTCCTGAAATCGATGGGCCTCGGCAAAGTCTGTGCGCTGATCACCGATGGACGCTTCTCCGGCGGCACCTCTGGTCTTTCCATCGGCCACGTCTCGCCGGAAGCGGCAAGCGGCGGCAGCATTGGACTGATTGAAGACGGCGATCTGATCGCCATCGACATTCCGAACCGTAGCATTCAGTTACAGGTAAGCGATGCCGAACTGGCGGCGCGTCGTGAAGCGCAGGAAGCCCGTGGCGACAAAGCCTGGACGCCGAAAAACCGTGAACGTCAGGTTTCCTTTGCGCTGCGTGCCTACGCCAGCCTGGCGACCAGCGCCGACAAAGGTGCGGTGCGCGATAAATCGAAACTGGGGGGTTAATGATGGCTGACTCACAACCTCTCTCCGGCGCCCCGGAAGGCGCCGAATATTTAAGAGCGGTGCTGCGCGCGCCGGTCTACGAAGCGGCGCAGGTTACGCCACTACAGAAAATGGAAAAACTCTCTTTGCGTCTCGATAACGTGATTCTGGTGAAGCGCGAAGATCGCCAGCCAGTGCACAGCTTCAAGCTGCGCGGCGCATACGCCATGATGGCGGGCCTGACGGAAGAACAAAAAGCGCACGGCGTGATCACCGCTTCTGCGGGCAACCACGCGCAGGGTGTGGCGTTTTCTTCTGCGCGGTTAGGCGTGAAGGCGTTGATCGTCATGCCAACCGCTACCGCCGATATCAAAGTTGATGCGGTACGTGGATTCGGCGGCGAAGTGCTGCTTCATGGCGCGAACTTTGACGAAGCGAAAGCGAAAGCGATCGAACTGTCGCAGCAGCAGGGCTTCACCTGGGTGCCGCCGTTCGATCATCCGATGGTGATCGCCGGGCAAGGCACGCTGGCGCTGGAACTGCTCCAGCAGGACGCCCATCTCGACCGCGTATTTGTGCCGGTTGGCGGCGGCGGTCTGGCGGCGGGCGTAGCGGTACTTCTCAAACAACTGATGCCGCAAATCAAAGTGATCGCTGTGGAAGCGGAAGACTCCGCCTGCCTGAAAGCGGCGCTGGATGCGGGTCATCCGGTTGATTTGCCGCGCGTAGGGCTGTTTGCCGAAGGTGTTGCGGTAAAACGCATCGGCGATGAAACCTTCCGTTTGTGCCAGGAGTATCTCGACGACATCATCACCGTCGATAGCGATGCCATCTGCGCGGCGATGAAAGACCTGTTCGAAGATGTGCGCGCGGTGGCGGAACCCTCTGGCGCGCTGGCGCTGGCGGGAATGAAAAAATATATCGCCCAGCACAACATTCGCGGTGAGCGGCTGGCGCATGTGCTTTCGGGGGCGAACGTCAATTTCCACGGCCTGCGCTACGTCTCGGAACGCTGCGAACTGGGCGAACAGCGTGAAGCGCTACTGGCGGTGACCATCCCGGAAGAAAAAGGCAGCTTCCTGAAGTTCTGTCAGTTGCTTGGTGGGCGCTCGGTCACCGAGTTCAACTATCGCTTTGCTGACGCCAAAGATGCCTGCATTTTTGTCGGCGTGCGCCTGAGCCGCGGCCTCGAAGAGCGCAAAGAAATTTTGCAGATGCTCAGCGATGGCGGCTACAGCGTGGTTGATCTCTCCGACGATGAAATGGCGAAACTACATGTGCGCTATATGGTCGGCGGGCGTCCATCGCATCCGTTGCAGGAACGCCTCTACAGCTTCGAATTCCCGGAATCACCGGGCGCGTTGCTGCGCTTCCTCAACACGCTGGGTACGCACTGGAATATCTCTTTGTTCCATTATCGCAGTCATGGCACCGATTACGGGCGCGTACTGGCGGCGTTTGAGCTTGGCGATCATGAGCCGGATTTTGAAACCCGGTTGAATGAGCTGGGTTACGATTGCCACGACGAAACCAATAACCCGGCGTTCAGGTTCTTTTTGGCGGGTTAAGCACATGGCTCCCTAATGAACGTCTTCATTAGGGAGTTATACTATGTGATGAAATAAAAGGATTTATTATCATGTTTAAACGCTGGGAAGAGAAAAAAGAGTTACCGGGAATCGATAGCCTGACTTTTGCTAATGGGGCTGTCATCCTTTTAGACTGGCGGGAGTCTTTCGATAATCACACGAAAGAGAAGAAAACCTGGTGTACTCCTTTGTGTGATACATCCTTCTCCAGTATTGAAAAATACGATTCTGATTGCTGGGTTTCCGTCGATTCCTGGAGCTTTGTTGAGCATAAAGGCGGGAAAATCTACGGCGGCGATGGAGCGATGGGAAACGAGGGATCGTTGGTATATATAGACGCTGATAATAATTTTGTCTGGGGATTCTTTTTTACCCAGACTAACCCAATAAGCTTTATTTCTGTTAGCAATGATATTTTGATGGCAATTAACGAACATTCAGAATTAAAGCTGATAATCAATTTAAATAATTTAACAGAAATTGACGTGGAGGTTGTTATGTTTCCAAACCGTGTTTCTTTTTGATTTTTTTAATCTCTATGCCATTGAACTCGCATAAATTTCATATTCTCATCGAACATAACAGAAAAATTTCTGCACCTTATAGCGTTTCGATAGCGTATGGGCTAAATGATATTTCGAGTTATCTGCTACGTGCCGGCGTGTCTATTTTTGCAAAGGTCGATATTCACCAGAGCACTGGAGAGTTATTGCCACAGTTTCCCGTCGTTTTACCACCGATATTTATCACGATCCGCTGTCGACGATTCTTCTCTCCGATTTGCGCGGCGCGGAAGTTTAAGGCGCGTCAATGATGTTCAGGTTTTCGCCAGTACGATAAAATAAGTTGCCGCAGCACGCCATGACGGCGCGCTGCGGGTAGCCAGGCCAGGCTTCCCATCATCCGGTACAGCCAGCGCGGTACGCTGGGGGTGATGAAATCAATATGTACTTCATTTTCCCCGGCTACGATCCGCCGGGCCAGCGCGCACAGTGCATGATGAATATTTTGTGTTGGGGGCTTCGCCAGCGATTTATCGCTCTTGATCATCGCACCACCGCCGATACCCACGCCCCCCTGCCAACAAAAACCGTACTGCGCGCAAAAATGCGCCATGATGCGTAATGCGGTGCGTGTATGTTCGGATTCATAAAAGCCGCACTGCGTAATCGCATAAACCTGCGGCGGAGTCGGGCTGGCAGGGGGCGTTATCTGGTGCATCATCTGTAACAGACTGGCGGGAAGCGCATCGGCATAGACCGGAAAAATAAATAGCAACACATCAGCACGGCAAATTTGTTGATATCCTCCTTCCGTGTGCGCCGCCCCGCGAGAAACGCTGAGCTGAAGCGCATTCACCGTGTGACAGACATATTCCGTCGGTAATAATACCTGCATTTCACTGGCGAGCTTGTCTGTCGCGCTCGCTGTTTTTTTCGGGCTACCGTTGATGATAACGATACGTTTCATACGTTTTCACCCCGTAAAAGTCGGCTAAATCGGGCGGCGTTTTCAGCGTCCAGGATATCGCCGGTAAGGCATAATCCGGCGGCCTTCGGCGCAAAAAAATTGATGGCATTACGTTGTATAAGCTGAAGAAACGTCTCCTGTTCACTCACGTTAACCGCCTGATAGCCAATCACTATCCAGTTCGGGTAGCGGCGATAGCGAGACGCGTGATGCATTTCGCCGTGGAGAGTGGCGAAAAACGGCGAAAGGTGTGGAATGCAGCGATCGATAAACGCTTTCGTATCGACGCTGTAGCCTCCCCAGGTGACGCGCGTTAGCAATATGGCAGTACGGGAGCGGACAAAATTGGCGCTTAATGCATTGGTGCCATCGCGGGTGAGGTGACACTCTCCAGGCGTTTTGATCCAGCATTTAAAGCACCCCGCGCAAGGACGAATATGGCGGGCGTCTAAGACGTCGCTACTGAATGTAATGCCTTCACCTCCAATGAGATGCGCTATTTTTTTGTGAAGGGATTCGGGGCAGGCGGTGTCATAGAGTAAGAGCGTATCCATTGCTTTTTTCCCTGTCTGGCTCATGATGGCGTCAGTATGTGCGCAGTAGTGAAAGTAATACTGTGCGGCAGCGCCACTTTGCAGGGAATGAATATGATGAGTCGCTTCAACGGATTTGCGCAGGAAGGCCTTAATTTTCTTCAGCAGGTGCGTATTGAAAATCAGGGAGGATAAGATGGAAATGACGCAAATTTTAACAGGGAGTATCTAATGCTGGAATTTCTGTGGACGGTATTCTTTTGGGTAACTGCGATACTGCTTTTTTTAGTTACGTGTTTATTAAAGCGGTATTTCCCCATCTGCGTTTGTTTTTTCTGGTTATTAATATCGACAAGTTTATTTATTATTGCTGATTATCAGTATTATGCCGGTAGAAATTTCACTGAAGAACACAGTGTGACCGTTCGAGGTACTATTGCTGATTATGGATGTCATCGTTATTTTCATCGTAATTACACGAGCGAGCCATATTGTGAAGGAGCCATTTATTATCATGATAAAAAAGGCAATAAATATTCCATCGAATTGCCTGCCAGCGGTAGTCGTTACCGCTATGCTTCAGATGCTATTGTTGTTTATAATGTTGAATATCCAGAAAAAGCGATGCTTATTAGTCTGAATGGTAAACCTCAATACATTTATACACAAACGGGATCAGAATTTGCTTTGTGGGCAAGGCTTTGTCTGTTTCTGGCATTGATCGCATTATTTTCTATTTACTGGCGAGAGGCATGTAAACGTGATAAACAACCTTATGATCCTCTCTGGAGAGACCGGGATAAACCGATTAGTCGGGCAAATGTCTCCAGACGGAGAAAATAATTTATACTCGCCATCTTATGACTGCACTTTTACGCTTCCCATAGGTTATATTTTTTTAACGTTGTCCGGATGTTATTCCAATCTACTTCATTGGTAGGGAGGCGATTCAATTTGCTTGAGAAATATTTATATGATTCATAGTGATCTTTCCATAAATCATTCATGTTTATATTTGATAACCATGTTGAGTAGTGCTCAGATTTTATCATGGAATCAATAAGCATGATTCTATTTTCCATTAGCATGAAAAACTCATTAAGGAATCTTTTTAATTCATGTAGGAAATAATCAATGGTTAATGAAATGCTGCCTTTACCCGCAGTCCATGTATCTCTGAAATCATAATCCATAATGATTATATTTCTATTGCGACGAAAGGCCCAGTTAAATATATCGTTCAGATGTGCAGTAGAGACAGCGCCTTGCGATAATAAGTGATAGTCAATATCATAAAGAATTGTTTCCAGTTTATTTTCATCTGTAGATAGATTTTTTTCTGATAGACCATCTAACAAGTGATGGATGAAATATGCTATTTTTTCTCTATTTTCTTCGTTGTTGATATGATTAAGAATATCATCGGGGATAATCGTGAGTATATCCGGTAGTGCATCAAAAAGATCATTTAACAATTGAATTATAGGATAATCTATTTTAAATCTACTTCCTTCATAAGAATATTCGAATAATCTTTTACCATCAGGTAAGTCGATCCAGTAATAACCATCAGTTAACCAATACCATTGTGGTGTCGTATTAAAATGAATATCGTTTATTTCTCGTAATTTGCAGAATATTTTCATTTTTTGTCCAACGGCATGTATATACCAGGAATAATATTGGGAAGTGAGTTTTTCATTAGGTCTGCCTGTTATTTAAATAAATTATACGAAAATTTATCCAGCTTCTCCGATTCATAAAATTTCATGCACAGCATCAGTACATTATTACCGTCTTTGGCGCTATCGGGGTAGAGCGACATGGTTAACTTGTCAAAACCCTTCGTCTCGTTGGCGGTAATGACTCCAACTTATTGATAGTGTTTTATGTTCAGATAATGCCC
>NZ_BBMY01000133.1 GCF_000759775.1 Escherichia albertii NBRC 107761 = DSM 17582 | reverse complement strand
TGTCTTAAGATTTGGGGTCGAAAAGGTCAGTTCCGAGATGGTTATAATCCACCTTTTGTAACTGGAAGTTGGTGATGTATATCGGCCCGGCATTCTTTTCGGAAATAAACGGATAGTTGATGTTAATTTCCTTCGCTTTGATCCCTGTCCACTGAGAGAAAAAACCTAAGAAATCATTGGCTGAACGGCGGGCTTTAATCACCTTGTGCGCTTTATCGTCGCTGGAAATGACCATAAAAGGAACCTGGAAATTTTGCTGGTATTTATCGTCATGGGCCAGATATTGCACTTCTTTTCCGCGTTCTTTAAAGGCCAGGCCGTGGTCGGAAAAATAGACCATAGAGAAACTGCTACCGCTGTTGCGCAATTGGTCGTACAACTTACGCAGTAAATCGTCCGTTTGCGTCATGGTGTAGAGATAACAAGACGTTTCTTTCGATTGCACAAAGGTTTCATATTTGCCTTGTGTCCGGTCGCAGGCCTGCGGATGCGAGCCCATCAGATGTAAAACTATCAGTTGCGGTTGCGAATGTTCTTCCGCCAACACTTGAGCGGTCATTTTCAGTAACGCTTCATCTCTGGTGTTCTTATCCGCTTCAAAATCACCATCTTTCAGGAATTGCACTTCATCCGCACGTTTGGCGATACTGGCAATAGCTGTATCGTATTCACCAATTTGTCCCTGATTAGAAAACCACCATGTCTGAAAGCCTGCGCGGTTAGCCAGAGTCACAAAGTTATCCTGAAACTGTGGTTTACCGTCGACCACGCGGTTAAGCGTTAAGCCGAGCGATTTTTGCGTTGAGCCACTGGCAGCAATGTAATCAGCAAAAATCAAACCGTTAACGCTGCTGGCAAATGGAGTATTGTTCCAGTGACCGCCAAAGGCGCCGAGGGCATCGCGACGTGCACTTTCGCCAATGACGACGACATAGGTTTGATATTTGGGTTTAACCGCAGTGACCGTCCAGGTATCTTTCATTCCGGCAAGTTTCGCCATCCGTTCTTGCTCTTCAATCACCTCGTTATTGTTGACGATGACATCCTTAGCAAAACGAAATACCGGATAACCCGTATCTTTGAGTTTAAATACGCCGCCCCAGGCCAGGTTCTGAAGCGGGGCGACAAAAAAAGTGGCCACGCTGAATACCAGACACAGGCTGTCGAATTTATTCCAGCATATTTTTTCGCGCTCTTTTTTTCGCCTGACGGCAATCACGCCGAGCGCAAAAATAAATAACCCGATCAGATAGCTATACCACGGAAAAATGGTCAGGATTTCGGTCGATTCTTCCATGTTGGTGGAATGCAATGCCAGCAATGTATTGAAGTTAGGAGCACCATAAGCCTGACCAAAAGGAAAATAACAGGCCGCGACCAGCGAACTAATGCCCACCAGAACTTTTTGCACGCGAGGCAATGTCCGCCATAGCAAAAGCAAAATAGCCGTAAACGCGGCGGTGTAGAGCAAACTGAAGGGATAACCTAAGCCGAGATTAATTAATAGCGACTGTAAAAAGTAGAACGCAGTCCACGGGCTAAATACCCGGCTACGGGTAACAAGTGATTCTTTGAGGGTTAAATTCATATGCCACTATCGTAACAAACGCCATGTGCTCACCCTGGCGTCAAGGGTCAATACCTGCAGAGTGCGTGAAGAGGGGAAGGGTCCGCATCCGCGAGCCGCAATATACGCAGGGCTGCAAGAAGATAGAGCGAGCGACTGCTCAGGTCAACTACTGATGTGGAAATCTTTTGCGAAGAAGATAGCAAATTCGACAAAAAGCGGCGCTTTTCAATCAACATCATACTGTACCTGCAATACACAGGAGTGAAGCGGCGTACCGCGACGCCGCTATTTATCGGAAGGTTTATCCTGCTGTGGCTTGTTGTTGACCATATCGCACAACATAGAAAGCAGCATTAACCGTACTTTAAAGGGAGAGTGAGTAAACACGCGCATACACCTCTTGAATTCGTTCATAAAACCTCCTGACTTGCTAATCCCGCCGAACCATGAGGGATGATTGCATTACATACAGATATAGCACAGGCTATATTATATAGCCATTGCTAAAACGTTAAATTTTTGTGCCTTAGCAACTCTGGTTTACAATGTGCGCATGTAATGAGAACGCTATACATGCGTCACCATAATTAATGAGGAAGCATCATGAGTCGTCGCGCAGGTACGCCAACAGCAAAGAAAGTGACGCAGTTAGTGAACGTGGAAGAGCACGTTGAAGGGTTTCGTCAGGTCAGAGAGGCACATCGGCGCGAACTTATCGATGATTACGTTGAGCTAATTTCTGATTTGATAAGAGAAGTCGGGGAAGCTCGTCAGGTCGATATGGCCGCTCGCCTTGGGGTTTCGCAACCTACAGTGGCCAAAATGCTCAAGCGGTTAGCCACTATGGGATTTATCGAAATGATCCCCTGGCGCGGCGTGTTTTTAACGGCGGAAGGGGAGAAGCTGGCGCAGGAAAGCCGCGAGCGGCATCAGTTAGTCGAAAATTTCTTGTTGGTGTTGGGGGTTAGCCCGGAGATCGCTCGTCGCGATGCGGAAGGTATGGAGCACCATGTTAGTGAAGAGACGCTGGAGGCATTTCGTCTGTTTACCCAGAAACACGGTGCCAAATGAGTCTTCCCTTTTTACGCACCCTGCAAGGCGATCGTTTTTTTCAGTTATTAATTATCGTTGGTATTGGATTAAGTTTCTTTGTTCCCTTCGCGCCTCAATCCTGGGCTGGCGCTATTGACTGGCACACCATCATTACCTTAAGCGGTTTGATGCTGCTGACGAAAGGTGTCGAGTTAAGCGGTTATTTTGATGTGCTGGGGCGCAAAATGGTGCGCCGCTTTGCGACCGAACGTCGACTGGCGATGTTTATGGTACTGGCGGCGGCGCTACTGTCTACGTTTCTGACCAACGATGTCGCACTGTTTATCGTTGTCCCGCTGACCATCACGCTAAAAAAGCTGTGTGCGATCCCGGTTAACCGGTTGATTATTTTTGAGGCGTTAGCGGTGAACGCCGGATCGCTGCTGACGCCAATAGGTAATCCGCAAAATATTCTTATCTGGGGACGTTCTGGCCTTTCGTTTGTTGGTTTTATTGCTCAAATGGCACCGTTGGCTGGGGCGATAATGCTGACGTTACTGGTGTTGTGCTGGTGTTGCTTTCCGGGCAAGCCTTTGCAATATCATACCGGTACGCAAATGCCGGAATGGCAACCGCGTCTGGTATGGAGTTGTCTGGGTCTGTATATCGTCTTTCTGGCGGCGCTGGAGTTGAAACAAGAACTGTGGGGACTGGCAATTGTGGCGGCGGGCTTTGCACTGTTGGCGCGTCGCGTGGTGCTTAGCGTTGACTGGACGCTGTTGCTGGTGTTTATGGCGATGTTTATCGACGTGCATTTACTGACGCAGCTTCCTGCTTTACAGGGCGTGCTGGGAAATGTGGGGCGTTTATCCGAACCCGGATTATGGTTGACGGCGATTGGTTTATCGCAAGTCATCAGCAACGTGCCGAGTACTATTCTTCTGCTGAATTATGTGCCGCCGTCTTTGTTACTGGCATGGGCGGTCAACGTGGGAGGTTTTGGTTTGCTGCCGGGCTCGCTGGCGAATTTAATTGCACTGCGTATGGCGAACGATCGCCGCATCTGGTGGCGTTTTCATCTTTATTCGATACCAATGCTGTTGTGGGCGGCGCTGGTGGGATACGTTTTATTCGTTATGCTCCCGGCGGGGTAAGGTCTGACAAATTAAAAAGCGGATTATTAGTCCACCTCTGATTGTTGGTAATACGCGCTTTGTTCATGCCGGATGCGGCGTTAACGCCTTATCCGGCCTACAAAAACTTGCGGATTCAATATATTGCAGGTTCTGCGTAGGCCTGATCAGCGTAGCGCATCAGGCAATTATGTATTGCCATCAGCAGCCTCAGGCGGATTATGAGTCCGCCTTTTGCTTTACGTTTTGAAGATTAATTCAGACGAACCGGCATCCCGGAACGGTTTTTAATCGCTTCATCCAGAACAACCTGGTCCACATCGGGCTGACTGGTCACTGCTTGCACACTCTTCGTCAGGGTAATTGGTACAATTTCCTGACCTTCAAACTGGGCTTCAGTGGTAGACAGCGGGTTATGGACTTCAATGTAACGGCTGCCGTCAGGCTCAGTGGTTGCTTTCACTGGCTCATCAATGAACTGTACGCGAGTACCAACAGGCACTTTCTCGAACAAGAATTTGATATCTTCGTTACGCAGACGGACACAACCATGGCTTACACGCAGACCGATACCGAAGTTGGCGTTGGTGCCGTGGATAGCGTACAGACGACCGATATACAGTGCGTACAGACCCATCGGGTTATCCGGGCCTGCCGGAACGACAGCCGGGAGCGGTTCGCCTGCTGCACGGTATTCTGCATGCATTTTGGCGGTTGGCGTCCAGGTCGGGCCTGCTTTCTTACGCTCTACTTTGGTGGTCCAGTTAACAGGCGTGTCTTTGCCTAACTGACCAATCCCGATCGGCAGCACGATAACGGTGTTGGTGCCTTTCGGATAGTAGTACAGACGCATCTCTGCGCTGTTAATCACAATTCCTTCATGAACAGTGTCCGGCAGGATCAACTGCTGCGGAATGTTCAGTACGGTGCCGCCTTTTGGCAGGAAGGTGTCCACGCCCGGATTAGCTTCCATCATGTTGGAAAGGCCCATCTGGTACTCGGCGGCAAAATACTCCAGCGGCTGAGTGTTACCTTCAGGGATGGTGATCACCTGATTCTGACCAACCAGGCGACTTCCGTCGGTTGGCAGAGGATAAGTTACCGCAGAGGCGGTACTGCAAAAGCCGACAACAGCGAAGGCCGCTGCGAATAACGTTTTCAATTTCATGTTCATGTTAAGCGAGATTTCGTGCCTGGCAGGCCATTAGGTTGAGAATATTAGAGTATTGGAAGCGCATTATATGTTCATTCCAGCTAACAGTGAAATCAGATGTGTACGAAATCACATTTTTTGCCTTTAACTTGAGTGTAGTCCTTACGCGGCGAACAGGATCTTAATTCAGACTTGTGGCATAATACGCGGTTTGTCATATCTCTTTTCAGGATACGCCTGTGTTAGTTTCCAGTAACGTCACCATGCAGTTCGGCAGTAAGCCGTTGTTTGAAAACATTTCCGTCAAATTTGGCGGCGGCAACCGTTACGGCCTGATTGGCGCCAACGGTAGTGGTAAATCCACCTTTATGAAGATCCTCGGCGGCGACCTTGAGCCGACGCTGGGAAACGTTTCTATCGATCCAAATGAGCGCATTGGTAAATTGCGTCAGGATCAATTTGCCTTTGAAGAGTACACCGTGCTGGATACGGTGATCATGGGGCATAAAGAGTTGTGGGAAGTGAAGCAGGAGCGCGACCGCATCTATGCTTTGCCGGAAATGAGCGAAGAAGATGGCTATAAAGTAGCCGATCTGGAAGTGAAATACGGCGAAATGGACGGTTACTCTGCGGAAGCTCGCGCCGGTGAACTGTTGCTTGGCGTGGGTATTCCAGTAGAGCAACACTACGGCCCGATGAGCGAAGTTGCACCCGGCTGGAAGTTGCGTGTGTTGCTGGCGCAGGCGTTGTTTGCCGACCCGGACATTCTCCTGCTCGACGAACCGACCAACAACCTGGACATCGACACCATTCGCTGGCTGGAGCAGGTGCTGAACGAGCGTGATAGCACCATGATTATCATTTCGCACGACCGTCACTTCCTTAACATGGTTTGTACCCATATGGCGGACCTGGATTACGGCGAGCTGCGCGTTTACCCGGGCAACTACGATGAGTACATGACGGCGGCGACTCAGGCGCGTGAACGCCTGCTGGCCGATAACGCTAAGAAGAAAGCACAGATTGCCGAGCTACAATCCTTCGTTAGCCGCTTTAGCGCCAATGCCTCGAAATCACGTCAGGCGACTTCGCGCGCGCGTCAGATTGATAAGATCAAACTGGAAGAAGTGAAAGTCTCCAGTCGTCAGAACCCGTTCATCCGCTTTGAGCAGGATAAGAAACTGTTCCGTAATGCACTTGAAATAGAAGGGTTGACCAAAGGGTTTGATAACGGTCCGCTGTTTAAAAATATCAACCTGCTGCTGGAAGTGGGGGAAAAACTGGCCGTACTGGGCACCAACGGCGTTGGTAAATCCACACTGTTGAAAACGCTGGTGGGCGATCTGCAACCGGACAGCGGCACAGTAAAATGGTCTGAGAATGCGCGCATCGGTTACTATGCGCAGGATCACGAATATGAGTTCGATAATGACCTGACGGTATTCGAATGGATGAGTCAGTGGAAGCAGGAAGGCGATGATGAGCAGGCAGTGCGTAGCATTCTCGGTCGTTTACTGTTCAGCCAGGACGATATCAAAAAGCCTGCTAAAGTGCTCTCCGGTGGCGAAAAAGGTCGTATGTTGTTTGGTAAGTTAATGATGCAGAAACCGAATATTCTGATCATGGACGAACCGACCAACCACCTGGATATGGAATCCATTGAGTCGCTGAACATGGCGCTGGAACTGTATCAGGGCACGCTGATTTTCGTTTCTCATGACCGTGAGTTCGTTAGCTCGCTGGCGACGCGTATTCTGGAAATTACGCCAGAACGTGTGATCGACTTTAGCGGTAATTACGAAGATTACCTGCGTAGTAAAGGAGTCGAGTAAGTTATTATCAGTAGCCCTGATATGCTCAGGGCTACTGATACTGATGACAAATGCAAAATAGCCTGATGCGCTACACTTATCAGGCCTGGCAGTGTGTCGCAATGTATTGAATCTGCAAAATTTTGTATGCCGGATAAGGCGGTCACGCCGCATCCGGCATAATGGCGTGCATTTTCTCAATAAACTGAATTGGCAATTATCAAAGAGTAAACGGCGGTTTATTTTCCAGCACTGCCTGAATCACATTCAGCGCGCCTTCATGATTATTATCATCGGTAGCGTAACGGGCGATTTTTTTTATATTTTCCGCGCCATTGTCCATGGCAAAAGAATAACGCGCCATTTTAAGCATCTCTGCGTCATTACCGCTGTCACCAATGGCTACCACATTTTGCGGCGACAGATCCCAGCGTTTTAATAAACGCGATATGCCGTTTGCTTTATGTAAGCCAGGAATAATCAAATCGATAAAGCCAAAACCGCTGGTGACGGGTTTCATAATGCCGTCGAGCGCCACGTGCAGTTTGTCGATCACTAACGGGATTTGTTCGTCCGGCAAATTGAGCGAAAACTTGAACAGCACGTCATCAATCTCCTGATAATCCTTTACAGGTTTCAGGCGATGGTAGTGTTTTGCCATCAATGCAACGAATGATTCCGGTGCATTCTCGCTGACGTAAGCACTTTGCAAACCACAGGCGACAAAATTCAGTTGTTTATCTTTCAACAACTCACCAATGACAATTTGTGATTCATGTCGGGTGAGTTCACCGTGAAAAAGCTGCTTACCGTGTTCATAAACCAGTGCGCCGTTTTCCGCCACAAAAGAGATCTCATTCTTTAGTTCGGGAAAGAAGGAAATGAGTTGGTAATACTGGTTACCGCTGGCGACAACGAACTCAATATCGCGTTTTTTCAGTTCCTGATACTGCGCCATAAAACGTGTCCGATTGTACGTTTTGGCGTCGTTAAGAAAAGTACCGTCCATATCTGTGACGATAACTTTTACGCTCATAGGTGTGCTCCTGGCTCGAAAATGAAACCGTAACAGTGTAATAACAATGTGACGCAGAGCACAAATTATATTTCGAATGAAAGTGAGAGTGGAATTGATGATGTGAATGACTTAGCCCGGCGACAGCCGCCGCCGGGCGGAAGGTTTACAGCATATGTTCGGTACGGGCGATGATGTCGTCCTGAGCTTCCGGTGACAAAGCAGTAAAGAAAGCGGAATAACCCGCTACGCGCACGACCAGATCGCGGTATTGATCAGGATGTTTTTTGGCATCCAGCAATGTTTCGCGGGAAACGATGTTGTACTGAATATGCCAACCTTTATGCACTTCAAAGAAGGTGCGTAGCAGGATCATCAGCTTCTGCTTGTCAGATTCATTCTCCAGCGTCGCCGGGTTCAGTTTCTGGTTGAGCAACACGCCGCCGAGAATTGATCCGGTAGGCAGTTTCCCCACCGAGCCAATGACCGCCGTTGGGCCGAGATGGTCAGTACCGGAGGCCGGGCTTGCGCCTTCTGCCAGCGGAGTATGCGCTTTACGTCCGTCCGGTGTTGCCATCGTCTGCGCGCCAAACGGCACGTTAGCGGAGATGGATGACGTACCCGCATAATAGTTGCCGCCGATCGGGCCACGACCGTAGCGCGGGTTATGGTACTGCTTCAGCTCGTCGATATAGGTCTGATAAGCGCGAGCCAGCAGCGTATCGACAGTATCATCGTCGTTGCCGTATTTCGGCGCGCCGTTAATCAAACGCTGACGCAGCTGCTCGTGAGTCAGGCCGTCGAAGTCATCCGCCAGTGCGGCAGCCAGCTGTTGCTGACCAATCGCGCCCTGTTCAAATACCAGTTTCTTCACTGCCGCCAGGCTGTTGCCGAGGTTGGCAATGCCAACCTGCAGGCCAGAAACCCAGTCATACTTCGCGCCGCCTTGTTTGATACTTTTCGCTCGCTCAATGCAGTCATCCACCAGCGCTGAACAGAGAATATCGTGCACGTTCTCTTCCAGCATGGTGTCGACGACATACTCGATTTCGATCGATTTGCGGGTGTAGTAACGGATTTGTGTATCCCATGCGTCCATCACTTCATCGAAGTTGTTGAAATTACCCGCCGACAACGCTTTTTCTTGCGGCAGGAACACGTTGCCGCTGGTGGCGTCACGACCGCCTTCCAGCGCTGCCAGCATCACGCGGGCGAAGTTGATAAAGCTCATGCCGGTGCAGCGATAGCCCCATTTACCGCCGACTGCGGTTTCGATACAGCCAATTGCCGCGTAGTCGTAAGCGTCCTGCGGTTCAATACCGAGTTTAATAAATTCCGGGATGACGATTTCGTCGTTGTTGAACGCGGGCATCCCGAAACCGCAACGAATCACTTGTACGCAGGCATCGAGGAAATCGTTGCTCATTCCCGCGTGGTAGCGCACGCTGAGGTTAGGCTGAGTGGAACGCAGGCGGCCGCAGGATTCGAGGATCGCATAAGAAAGTGGATTCACCGCGTCCATCGGCTGACCATCAACCAGATTTTGCCCACCAATGGTAACGTTCTGGTACAGCGGACTACCGGCAGAGGCTTTCGAGTGCGAGCCGGAGCGGATCTTGTTCACTTCCAGCAATTTCAGCCAGCAGCTATGCAGTAATTCGATGGCGTGTTCGCGATCCAGTGTCTGGTTGAGTTCAACGTCCCGGCGATAGTATGGATAGAGATACTGGTCCATACGACCAAACGAAACGGAGTGGCCGTTGGATTCGATTTGCAAAATCAACTGGATGAAATAGCACAGTTGCAGCGCCTGCCAGAAAGTCTGCGGCGGCTGATGAGCGATAAGGTCGCAGTTTTCCGCCATCGCCAGCAGTTCATCTCGACGGTTTTCGCGGGTTTCAGTGGCGGCCATTTCACGCGCCAGAGTAGCGAAACGTTTAATATGTTCACTGACTGCCACCAGTACGATATCAATGGCTTTCAGGAACTGCTCGCCGTGCAGATCTTCCAGCACCGTCAGGTTGATACGCGAGCGACGCTCCGCTACTTTCTCGCGCAGACCATCAAGCCCTTTTTCCAGCAGCAGCGGGAAATTAACCGCTAGGTGTGCATCACCGGAGGTCATATTACCTTCCGCTTTAATGATGCCGGTCGCCAGCAGGCCTTTTTGCTCATCGGTAAACATGCCGTAACAGCGATCCTGTACGGTCTGACCGCGCCACCACGGGCACACGTCATGCAGAACGCGTTTGTTCTCTTCGCTCACCGCAAAACCTGCACCCGGACGATCCGCCAGATCATCAATCTCTTTTTCGATCCAGGAGACGGTATATTCCGGGAAGATCGGCGCGGCGCGAACTTCGCTGGCCTGGTTGCCGATGATCAACTCATCATGTTTGATCCAGATGGTGCGATTCGCCAGGTGATGGGCCAGCGCCAGCGCGCGACGTACCGGGATCGGCTTATCGAGATGTTGTTGATACATCTCGGTATAGTGCTGCGCGCGCTCGGTACAGACCGGCGGTTTAACAATATGCACCAGCGCATTTTTGTGCGCTTTAATGCGGTCGCTGAGCGTGTCCAGTTTCAGTGTGGTCATGGTTGTTATCCTCGTAAGGTCGCGGTTAACCCTTTCTGGCAGGCATACTGCTGGGCAAAGTCGAGCAGTTCTGGCGCATCAAGTGGTTTTTCCGGCGCGTCATAGGGCAGATTAAGTAAGTGATATTTGTTGATGCCCAGCGTGTGGTAGGGCAGGAAATGGATTTCGCCAACGTGCAGCTTATCGGCGGCAAAATCGGTAATGGCTTTCACGGAGGCTTCATCGGCATTAAACCCCTGGATCAGTGGCACGCGGATGATGATTTTTTTGCCCGCAGCAGCGAGTTTTTTCAGATTATCCAGTACCCTGGTGGCGTTACCGTCGGTCCACTGTTTAAACGGCACGTCGGCGACGTGTTTTAAATCGGCGAGAAACAGATCGATATAGGGCAGAGAAGGGACGATATATTTCCACGGCACATGCAGGCAAGTTTCTACCGCAGTATGAATACCAGCCTCGTGGCTGGCTTGCAGCAGCGCCGCCGCCAGTTCCGGCTGCATAAACGGCTCACCACCGGAAAGTGTTAAACCGCCGCCGCTGCGATCGTAAAACGGTTTATCTCGCAGAACGGTCGCCATGATCTCCTCAACGCTTTTCACTTCTCCGCAGACGGTTAACGCCTGTGTCGGGCAGCAGTCGGTTAACGCCGTCAGATGCTCCGGGGTTAACTTTTCCCGATGAATAAGCAAACCACTCAGCGCGCGCTCAATCACTTCCGGCGCGGCCTTAGCGCACAGCTCGCAGCCTTCCAGACACAGACGTGCGTCATACAGCAGATCCTGCGTCCGGGCGCGGCTTTCCGGGTTCTGACACCAGCGGCAGCCCAGCGAGCAACCTTTAAGAAAAACAACCGTGCGGATGCCGGGGCCGTCATGGGTCGAGTAGCGCTGGATATTGAAAATCATAGATGCCTCTCTTTTTCGTTCAAATATTAAAATGCTTTCGAATGAAAGTTTGATTGATGTGCATCAACTGTTCAGAGAGTTTTCTCGTGATAGTCTTTTTTCAGACAAAAAGTACATTTTGAGGATGGCTATGGAACTGTATCTGGACACTTCTGACGTTGCTGCGGTGAAGGCGTTGGCACGAGTTTTCCCGCTGGCGGGCGTAACCACTAACCCGAGTATTATCGCCGCAGGTAAAAAACAGCTGGACGTTGTGCTGCCGGAACTTCATGAGGCAATGGGCGGGCAGGGGCGTCTGTTCGCACAGGTAATGGCGACAACCGCCGAAGGGATGGTGAATGACGCACGTAAACTGCGTTCTATTATTGCGGATATCGTGGTTAAAGTACCGGTGACCGCCGAGGGGCTGGCAGCGATTAAGATGCTGAAAGCCGAGGATATTCCGACGCTGGGCACGGCGGTGTATGGCGCAGCACAAGGGCTGCTGTCGGCGCTGGCGGGCGCGGAATATGTTGCGCCTTACGTTAATCGTATTGATGCTCAGGGCGGAAGTGGTATTCAAACCGTGACCGATTTGCATCAGTTACTAAAAATGCATGCGCCGCAGGCGAAAGTGTTAGCCGCGAGTTTCAAAACCCCGCGTCAGGCGCTGGACTGCTTACTGGCAGGATGTGAATCAATCACTTTGCCGCTGGATGTCGCGCAACAGATGATTAGCTATCCGGCGGTTGATGCCGCAGTAGTGAAGTTTGAGCAGGACTGGCAGGGGGCTTTTGGCAAAACGTCGATTTAACAGGGTGTTCTGCATCTTCATAAATTGATTATGACTTGGTGGGGGGCGCCGATGCCTGTCGCATCTTATCATACCGGGAAATCTGCGCCCGAAGCGTAGGCCGGATAAGGCGTTCACGCCGCATCTGGCGCCCGGAGCAAATGCCTGATGCGACGCTTGCCGCGTCTTATCAGGCCTGGAAATCCCCGCCCGAATCGTAGGTCGGATAAGGCGTTTACGCCGCATCCGACATCAGGTGCACGGATGCAGTGTAGGGATTATCAACCCAGATAAAATGACAGAAGGTACTGTTATAATGAACAATAAACGTTGAAAGGAATAATGTGGAATAAATTATAATGGATATGTATGCAAAAAGGTCATTGTATTTTGTCCTTAGCTCTTTTATCTATATTTATCTTATGTCTGGTGGCAATGTTTATAAAAACTATTTTTTTGAATTGGTTAATGTGTTATTAACCTGTGGGGGCTCTTTTATGTTCGTGATTTCGTTATTTTAATATAAACAAATAATTGTTTTATCTCATATTGAGTATTGTCCTGTGGTATTAAAAGCATCAGATGTATGTTCTGCAAAATATAAAAACAAAGCGAATAACTACAGAGGTTTTTTATAAATGTTTCTGCTTGAAATATAATGAAGAAAATAACAATGAATTTAGGAAGCATTTAGTCAAAATGATTGTAAATCGTTTAATGATTTTCTCGAAAATAGGGGGTTAGATGAGTGTACTGCCTGACAAGATATATAAATATCGCTATTCGGTTGAAGAACCGAGCATATTGCCCGGTTGAGAGATTAATGCTGAATATAGCCTTCATGAAACATTTCGCTCTGAACTTCTTGACCACGTTCCTTCCAGATGCGTATCCCTTGAAGATAACCGCTAAAAACATCGCATTCACGCCAGCGCAGGACAGTGCCATCTTCACTTGCGGTGAGAACCTCAAATAACCTCCCCGTACCATTGAGCAGTAAGTCTTTGCCATTTTCATCACAGCATTGTAAATATCGCTCGCGGCTGGAGTTGCTATTGGATTCTATAATAAGGCGCGTGTTGACAGAGCCTGAAGGCCAGTATCGGATTTTGTATTCCTGCTGTTGGAAATTTTGTATCTCGGAGTCGATTTTCCCTTCGCGAGAGTAATATTCGGAGCGAATTTTTGTATCATTAAGTGAGAGTTCACAACTGTTGATACTACCATCTTTGTTATAAGATTCGTCTAATCCATGTTGGTGCCAAAGAGCCCGACGAGTTTGAAAATGTTGCAAACGCTTCCTTCCATCAAAATGCCACTCTGCGCTCAGTAAACTCGGGAAATGGAACGTTTGTTGTGAACACCCCGTATAATCAGGTTGTTCGATAATTAACAAATCCCTTCCGGCGGTAAAGCGAATAACTATGCACTCACCGTTTTTTAGTTCAAAAATATTTGGACCAACAGGGAAGCCATCAACAAAACGAAAACGGTAAAGAATACCTTCGTTGGAATGCTTTTCAACATATGACACGCCGCTTTTGCTGGCAGCATCCATTGGAGGGTA